>NZ_JBFAYQ010000010.1:0-55843 GCF_040681345.1 Streptomyces sp. NPDC051776
GCAGTGACGGGCATCGCCGTACATGGCAGGCTCACCCAAGCCAGCACGCCTTATACGCGGTTCGTGTTCCTCGGTACCCAGGTCTCGCCTCGGGCTTCCTCCAGACCCCACCTCACGATGACGCCCTTGCCTCCGGCTCGGGGTTAGCACCACCTCTTCCCCCAGGGGACTTCCACCCCCAAGCAATCGCCCATGCTGGGCGCACCATGCCGCTGCCCCCGTCCCTGGACGAGGGAAGGGGGCAGCGGTGTCACCTGCCGGCTCCGGGATCAGCAGCCCGTGTGGCCGCCGTCCCTCCAGTTCCAGAAGCAGCGGTCGACGGACGCGCCGCCACGATCGCGGAGGACGAGCCCTCCGCGGAAATTGCTGTAGATGTGGCGGTCGCTGTCCTGGAAGCGGAGCAGCCGCTGGTCGCGGCCGAATCCGGTGCGGACGACGACCTCCTCGCCGCCCCGAAGACGCAGCCGGTCGAAGCGGTAGGTGCGGCTGCCGTCGGAGACGGTGTAGTCGCGGAGCTGGACGGGACGCCGCGAGGTGTTGACGACGGTGAAGTACTCGCCGTTCACCGATCGGTTGCTGAAGCGGTCGGGCCCGGGAGCGTCGAACTGGATCTGACCGATCTCCACCCCACGGTGATGGTGGCGGTCCTCGTGCGCGGTCGCCGGCACGGCGGCCGCGGACAGCAGCGCACCGGCGATCAGAGCGGTGACGGTGACAGTACGAGAAGTGCGGGACATGGTGATCCCCCAGCTTTCTGGAGAGGCCCAGCCGCGCCGAAGCGGCTGTGACCGGTGGTCAACCCGGGCCGGGCGGCCCGGGGCGAGACCACAGTGAGGCCACCGGCACGCCGTTCATCGATCAACCACTTGCCGTTACACAACACAGATATTTACGGAACAACTGCCGCCTCCCGTGATGGGGTTCGACACCCGCACGCCCAACACTCGTGCCGAATACACCCACCCAAGCGGCCACGGGGCCATCGGAGAGCCCTCACGGGCCCGGCTCCCACCGGCGCGTCTGCTCCGCGGAACGACACACCTGTGACACGTAACAAAGGCCGGCCACCCCAACGGCTCAGCCGGCGGCCGGCTCCACCGGTGTTCCGGCCGACCGTGTCCTCGACGTGAGTAACCAATGTGCGTACTGGACCGTGGCGTCCGCGCGCGGCTCCGGCATCGCGCCACGGGCCGTTGTGGCGCTGGCGGCCTGGGCCCTGAACGAGGTGGGATTCCACCGCCTCGAACTCGCGCACTCGGTGGCCAATCCCGCCTCATGCCGGGCCGCGGTGAAAACCGGTTTCGCACACGAGGGCACCAAACGCCGTGCGCTTCTCCACCTCGACGGATGGCACGACGTGCACGTCCACGCGCTCACCCGGGGCGACCGGCCTTCACACGCGCGCCCACGAGTCCGACCCCCACGGCGCACCGCTCCGCTCCGCGGGACTGCCGCCGGACCGCCGGCCCCGAACTCGGGCGCCCATACACCGGTATGAGACCGGATTCACCACGTGAGAGTGGCCACTACTCAACAGTACGTATCGGCGCCACATCCTCCCGACTGCGGCCCCTACGGTGATCATGTGACCGAAACATGGAAGTCCAATGACGCCGGTGTGCTGCGCCTTCCCTCCGGGCGCCTGGTGAGAGGTCGCGGCCTCCGTGAGCCGCTGCCCGCCGGGTCGCAGCCGACCTACGGGGTCTATCTGCTCGGGAAGGAGCCCCCGGCGGTTCCGTGGGAGGCACGTTGGCTGCGCTGGCCCGACTTCTGGGTGCCCAGCAGACGCGACGAGGCCAAGACCGTTCTCGGCGAGGCGTTGAGCCGCTCGGAGACCGACCTGGTCGAGATCGCGTGCGGCGGTGGCCGCGGGCGGACCGGCACGGCCCTCGCCTGTATCGCCGTCCTCGACGGAGTACCGCCTTCCGAGGCGGTGGCTTTCGTGCGCCGCCGCTATGACGCCCACGCCGTGGAGACACCCTGGCAGCGGCGGTACGTACGCCGCTTCGCCGACTGATCGCCCGGCGGTCCTCCCCGGATCCGGGCGGCCCTCACCACGCCCCACGTCCGGTCCGGTGCCGGACCCAGCTCCACCTCGACCGCGTCGCGCAGCACTGCGCGTATGCGTGACAGCATCGCCGAGCCGCTGAGCCAGCGTTGGCGTTGCTGAGGCCCTCCACCGATCCGATGAGTCGCTCCGCCGCGTCCCCCGCCACGACGTGGTCCGCGACGGTGCCCGATCCCTGCGCCCGCCGCATGAGGCCGGTGTCGAACTCGGTCCGTGCGCCGTGGACTTGCGCAACTGTTCGCGCAGGGCCGGATCGAAGACGGCCGTGGCCCTCAACTCGCCCCAGGCCGTGCCGTTCTCCATGACGTCGGGCGCGTCCCGGCGTTCGATCACTGCGCCGCTCAGAGCCGTCTGTCCGTCCGACGGGCCGGGGCTGCTCGGCGGTGCCTACGGTCAGGGGCGCCACCCGTGGCCATACGGGCTCCTGGGTGCCGCACACCTGCGTAGGTCACTGGGCTCGCACACACGACGTGCGGCCCGGATCCCGGTGTCGGGCGTCCGGGCCGCACGTCCAGGTCAGGTCGACCGCGCTGCGTCGACCGTGCTGCGTCGACCGCGGCACAGGGTCCGCGGTGCCGCGCAGGGCCAGGAGCCAGGGTCAGGAGCTGAGTTCCCAGATGGCGTTGGCTATCGCGTCCGAGTTGGTGTCGAGGGCCTTGTCGTCGATGTTGGACTTGTCGTCGCAGGCCTGGTGGTAGCAGGCGTCGAAGGGCTCGCCGGCCTTGCCGCCCCAGCCGGAGGCCTGTTCCTCGGTCTTCTTGTAGTCGGCGCCGGAGAAGATGCCCCCGACCTTCACGCCCTGGTCCTTGAAGGAGGCGTGGTCGGAACGGCCGTCGCCCTCCGTCTCGGGCTCGGTCTTGATGTCCTTGCCCTTGTAGTAGTCGGTGAAGACCTTCTCGAGCTGCGGGTCGTCGTCGTAGACGAAGTAGCCCGGGTTCGGCGAGCCGATCATGTCGAAGTTGAGGTAGGCGTCGATCTTGGACACGTCGCCGGACTCGAGGCTGTCGACATAGTGCTTCGACCCGACCATGCCGTCCTCCTCGTCGCCCCACCAGGCGAAGCGGAGCTGCTTGGACGGCTGGAGGTCGGCCTTGGCGACGGCGAGCGCGACTTCGAGGATCGCGGCCGAGCCTGATCCGTTGTCGTTGATGCCCGGTCCGTCGGGGACCGAGTCGACGTGCGAGCCGGCCATCACGACCTTGTCGCCGCCGCCCTTCGGCCAGTCGGCGATGAGGTTGTAGCCCTTGGCGCCGCCCGACTCGAATTCCTGAAGGCTCGTCTTGAAACCGGCTTCGTCCAGTTTGCCCTTGATGTACTCGACCGTGGCCTTGTGTCCGGGCTGGCCGTGGGCACGGTTGCCGCCGTTCGCGTCGGCAATCTTCTGGAACTCGGCCAGGTCGGCCTTGACGGCCGCGACGTCGATGTCAGGGGCGGCCTTGACGGTGGGAGCGTCCGTGGCCTGGGCTCCGACCGCTGCACTGAGGAGTGCGGCCGCCAACGCGGCGGAGGTTCCGGCTGCGAGCGCACCACGGCGCAGGTTCTTTGCAGTGAACACTGTTGGCTCCTGAAGTGGGGGGATGGAGCTGCGAGTTGTGGAGACAAGAGACTGACCATATTGGCGTCAATCGTCAAGAGCGAATATCGGATGCGGAGGTTCCGTGAGCGAACCACAGTTCTCCTGAAGGCCGTCGGCGACGCGTGAACGAGCGACTCCTCCGAGGGAATCGGCCCCCCGGCAGGACCACGGCGTGCGCCCCGGACCAAGGGCATTCGCGTCAGGTCGAACTCCGGCCGGCGGGTGTGGCCCAGCCGCTCCGGGGAAGGCGTCGTGAGGAGCGTGAGCGGGAGAACGGCACCAGCGGGAAGCGCGCTCGCTCTCGCACCATTCGCCGTACACGGACCCGGACCACCCAGGAGCCCCCTGATGCGGATCTCCGGGCCGCCGAACCGGAGGAGGTGATGTCCCGGCCGCCGGAGAGCCGTTGGGGCGACACGTGCTCAGTCGTGAGGATCGGTCGTGAGGGGATCCGGCCCCTGGCGGAGGCCTTACGGGATCAGACCGCACCCGCGGACGTGCTGCGCGAGCGCAGCAGACAAGCTCCCCGCACGCATGCGCCGGCAAGCGCCGCTTGCACCGCGGACCACCCGCCGTCGGACCCGGGGGCAGTGCGAGCTACGTCGCGGTCCGGCGTGGGTACGGTTCGGAGCACGCACAGTCGTAGTGTTCGAAGCTCGTGCGGTTCGGGGTGCGTACGGTTCGGGCTACTTGAAGCCGGGGTCGAAGTCGATCACCATCGCCCGCGCCCGCTCCACATACTCCTCCGGCATCGGGCAGGAGCGCCGCTCCTCCGCGTCGATGTGCACCCCGGTCAGCACGGCTACAGCCGCGACCTCACCCGTGGCCGCGTCCTCCATCCGGTGGCAGAAGCGGATCACCTTGCTCCGCACCTCCAGGAAGGCCGATCGGACCAGGACCACATCCCCGGCACGCAGCTCCCGCCGGTAGGAGATCCTCTGGTCCACGGCCACCATGCCGCGGCCGCTGCTGCGCAGGTACTCCGGCGTTATGCCGACGCCCGCGACGAGCTGCCAGGTGGCCTCGTCGAACTTCCCGACGTACCACATCACGTTCATGTGCCCCATGTGATCGCAGTGCCAGGGGTAGACCGTCCCGCGATACGTCACATCCATGCCGGTGGTCATCCGCGTTTCCTTCGGTCCACAGTCCAACGAAGCCCGTACGACTGTGAGGTTAGTGAACGTTAACTAGCGTCGCAGTGTTGCGTTCAACATCCTCCATATCCCGTCACCTCCGACACTGACGGCCGCGTGGACAGCGGGCCGCGGCCCCGAAATCGCAGTCGGGCCCGCGGAGTTGTTCCGGGGATCACGAGTGCGCCTGATCAGTACACGAACCGATCAAGTAGTGTCACCCCCATGCAGGTGAACGGGCGCGTATGGGGCGCAACTCCGTCGGAACAGAGCGCGCCGTATCCCTGCGACGCCTTACTGAACGTCCCCTACGAGGGCTGGATCCGGGCCGTTGACGTCTCGGCCCCCTGCGACCTCGTCTTCCGCTGGCTCCAGCAGCTCACCATCGCCCCGTACAGCTACGACTGGATCGACTTCCGCGGCCGCAGGAGTCCCGACCGTCTGACGCCGGATCTGCCGCCGCCGGCCGTCGGGCAGAGCTTCCTGGTCTTCGACATCGCGGAGTTCGAGGTCGGTCGTCACATCACCGGCGTCCTGCCGCAGCGACTGGTGCCGCGGCACGGTCAGATGGCTGTGACCTACGCGGTGAGCCCGCGCGAAGCGGGCGGGTGCCGCCTCGTGGTCAAAGTGGACGCCGAAGCGCGCACCGCACTGCGCCACAAGGTCCTCAGACGGCTCCTCGCCTGGGGCGATCTGGTGATGATGCGCAAACAGTTGCTCACGCTCAAACGTCTCGCCGAGCGCGACGCCGCCGAAGCACGCCACTAGCAACGGCCTCTGTACGGGAAGCCCGCTCGCCGGGTTCCGGCCCACCGCAGACCTGTGCGCCGGGCCGCCCGCCGAGACGCGGCGGTTCCGCTGTCCGCCTCGGCCGGCAGCGCCGCGTTCGGCCCGTCGGCGAGGTCCCCGACCTCGTCGCGTACATCCGCGGGGAGCGCGACGACCGTCCTGACGACCGTCCCCGGGAAAGTTCGAGATCGTTCCCGGTGGGGCGACCCCCGGAGATTCCGCCAAGCACGCGACGAGTTCGGGACGTTGATGGGGACCGCGGCCACCTGGTGGGACGAGCGGCAACTCCAGGGGAGCCGCGAACTCGGCCAACTGGAAGCCGGACCGTGCGGGATCGAGCACGGACCTCCGCCCCATTGCCCCGCCGTCATCCGGCCTCCCGAGTCGTCCGCCCGCGCGGGAAATCGTCCCCTTCTCCGTGCAACCGCCGCGAGCAATCCGCCATCCCCCTGAGTGCGACGCGGTACGAGGGCATCGGCGCAGGTCGAGCCGTCCTTCCGCGGCACGCCGCAAGCCACCGGCCAACTCCGTTGCGCGACGCCCTCGTCGGCCGCGGACAGGCCCGATCGTTCCTCACGGGGAGGGGACCTCGCGTGTCCGACAGCGCAGCCCGCACCGAACTGCCGCACATACCTGGGCTCCCGGCGCAGGCGCCGCCGGCCGACCACGCTTCAGGAGCCGACCTGTCCGGCGTCGGCTCACACTTCGGTTCCCGCCCCGGCTCCGGCAGCAGGCGGAGGGACGTTCTGCGCGCCGGGTTGGGCATCGCCGCCGCGGCGTGGGTGCCGGCGTGCACCGACCGTGCGGCGGCGGCAGCTCCCGCCGGGGCCGACTGGTCCGGGTTCGCCCGCGACCTGGACGGTCTGCTGGTGCGTCCGGGGCAGCGGCAGTACGACGCGGCGCGGCGCCTGTTCCAACCGCAGTTCGACTCCATCAAGCCGGCCGGTGTCGCCTATCCGTCGCACCGGGAGGACATACGGACCTGTCTGGCCTTCGCCAAGCGCTACCGCATACCAGTCGCCGTCCGCGGCGGCGGGCACAGCTACGCCGGCTGGTCCTCGGGTCCCGGCCTGGTCGTCGACGTCAGCGCCATGAAGAAGGTGTCCTCCGGGGCGACCGCCACCATCGGCGCCGGGGCGCGCCTCATCGATGTGTACGCCACGCTCAACCGCAACGGGCGCACGATCCCCGCCGGATCATGCCCCACCGTGGGGGTCACCGGTCTCGCACTGGGCGGCGGCGTCGGTGTCACCAGCCGTGCGTACGGGCTGACCTGCGACAGCCTGACCGGTGTCGAGATAGTCACCGCCGACGGCCGCGTCCTCGAGGTCGACGCGCGCCACCACACCGACCTCTTCTGGGCGCTGCGGGGCGGCGGCGGTGGAAATCTCGGCATCGTCACCGAACTGCACTTCCGCACCCACGCCGCGCCGGACTGCAGCTACGCGTTCCTGTCCTGGCCGTGGTCACGTGCCGCCGCCGTGATCCGTGCCTGGCAGAAGTGGGCGCCGCACGCCCCCGACGCGCTCTGGGCCAACCTCCACCTCACCGGCACCGCGGGCACCCCGCGCGTGGGGATCGGTGCCAACTACCTCGGCCCGCAGTCGGGTCTGCGCAACCACCTGGACCGGCTGGTCGACGCGGTGGGCGTCCAGCCGGCATCGTCGGTGGTCCGGACGCGGTCGCATTACGACACGATGCTGGTGATGGCGGGCGCCAGTGGATGGACGTCCGCGCAGTGCCATCTGCAGGGCAAGCTCCCCGGCCAGAATCCGGCGGGCCGTACGGCACGGGCGTCGTATGCCGCGCGCTCCGACTTCTACACCCGGCCACTGTCGGCCACCGGTATCGCGGCGCTGCTGAAGCAGGTCGAACGCTATGCGCGTATCGCCCCGTCCGGCGGCAGCGGCAGCATCGCCTTCGACGCCCTGGGCGGGGCCACGAACCGGGTCGCGCCGCGGAAAACCGCGTTCGTGCACCGCAACGCGCTGTTTCTCGTGCAGTACATCGCCAACTGGCCGAACGGCGCCTCCTCCACCGCCATCAAGCGCAGCCGCGCCTGGCTCGACACCCTGCACGGGGCGATGCGGCCGCATGCCAGCGGTCAGGCGTACCAGAACTACATCGATCCGCAGCTGTCCGACTGGAAGAAGGCGTACTACGGCGCCAACCTCGCCCGTCTGACCGAGGTGAAGACGGCCTACGACCCGGGGCGCGTCTTCCGTTTTCCGCAGTCCCTTCCGACGCGCTGACGGCTGAGCACCGGTGCGTGACCAACCGCGGGGGGCACCTCCGCGGTGGTGACCGCACCGGTGGAGCAGGGAAGCCCGTGGCCCTCAAAGCAAGATGCCGCGGGCTCAAGGCGTCATCCGCCCCTGGCTCCGAACGGGCAGCCGGTTGACACATCAACGACATTGCCTAGTGTTGTCACATCAATCTTCGGATTCCGGGCCCGCGCGATCCCCCACGCCGACCCGAGGAGGCGCCATGACCGGGGCCGGACCATCCCCAGGTGACCGACAACGCCCAACAGGCCCGCTACGAAGTCCGCGTGGTTGTGGATCTGGCGGGCTTCGCGGAGTACCGCACCAGGAACGGCCGCATCGTCTTCACCCACACCGAGATCGCCCCCGCGTTCCAGCGGCGGGGCCTGGCCCACGCGCTCGCCGGTGCCGCATTCGACGACGTACGCGATCGGGGGCTGGCCGTCACTCCGCTCTGCCTTTCATCGCGGACCACATCCGCAGGAATCCCCAGTACGCCGATCTCGTGGGCCCCGTCCACCGCGGCCGACTCGTCGACTGACCCGGAAGACACCATGAACCAGCCCCCACAGCAGTACGGCCGGCGGCACGACGCACCTCCGGCGCACACAGGGCCGCCGCGGACCATGGGCGGCATACGGCTCGGGGAACCACGCGGCCGCTGGACCCTTTTGGCGACGGTCCTCGGATCCGGTATGGCCATGCTGGACGCGACCGTGGTGAACATCGCCCTGCCCGCCCTGGGCCGCGACCTTCACGTGGGCGTCGCGGGACTGCAGTGGACGGTCAACGCGTACACGCTGATCCTCGCGGCGTTCATCCTTCTCGGCGGTTCCCTGGGCGACCGGTACGGCCACCGGCGCGTGTTCGTGGTGGGCGCCGCGGTCTTCGCTCTGGCGTCCCTGCTGTGCGCGGTCTCCCCTGACGCAACTCTGCTGGTGCCGGCACGCGCCTTGCAGGGCGCCGGCGGGGCGCTGCTCACCCCGTCCAGCCTGGCGATCATCGCGGCGACTTTCCATCCGGACGACCGGGGCCGCGCCATCGGTGCCTGGTCGGGACTCGGCGGTGTGGTGGCCGCTGTCGGGCCGTTCCTCGGCGGCTATCAGGACAAACCGTTGACACGCCAACCACAGGGTGTTCCGATGATGCGCAGGAGGCGCGGAGCCCGGCTACTCTCCCAGCCGCCCCTCGCCTGCCACGAGCATGAACGAGTGGCCCGCGGGGTCGGAGTAGACGCGTACGTCGCGCGGACCGGAGTTGTCCCTGGCGTCCACGGGAGTCGCGCCGAGGCCGATCACCTCACGCTCCGCGGCGTCCATTTCGACCTTCGGCACCAGGACTTGAAGGTGTGCCTGTTGCGCGTCCTCGGGGCGGGGCCAGCTCGGCGGCGTCAGTCCGTGGTCACGACGGATCGCGAGGCGCACACCGGCGTGACCGATGATTTCGACGTAGTCCGGGTCCGACCCGCGGCGGGTCTCGGCGTTCAGCAGCCGGGCGTAGAACTCGGCCAGGCTTTCCGGCTCGGTGCAGTCGAGAACGAGAACGCATGTCTTGGCGACCGTCATTGGTGTTTCCCTCCCCCGCAGGCCCGGCGCCCGCGTCGTACGCACGCGTACCCCCGGAGCCGGTCGTCACGCCCGCGCTGCGGTCGCGACGCGAAGACTCAAGCGATATGCGCGGTAACGGATTTGAACAGGAAATTGCCGGAAGACCGTTCCTCGGTTTCTCGTCGTTCTGCCGTGGCATCCTGATGGCACGTCAATGTCACGGCGTGGATATCACGGCACGGATTTCACGGCGTGGATATCACGGCACGGATTTCACGGCGTGGGTGTCACGGCGTGGGTGTCACGCCATGACCGTCGCGTGACCCGGGTCCGGGCCGCTGGCCCGGCCCGGACCCGCCCCTGGCTCATCCTCGCGGAGAGTTCAGCCGGGAGAGATGCGGCCCCGCCACGCCCCTGACTCGGTTCCACGGTGCTCGATGAACTCCTTGAACCGCTTCATGTCGCCCTTCGTACGCCGGTCCAGCATGCCGAGCAGATCCCCGGCCTTGTCCGTAAGGCCCTCCGGTTCCACTTCCATCACCAGATCGACGCGGGTGTGGGTGTCGTCCAGGGACTGGAAAGTGACCAGTCCACGCTGTTGAACGTCTCCGCTCGTCGTGCGCCACGCGATGCGCTCGTCGGGGAGCTGGTCGATGATCTCGGTGTCGAACTCCCGCTGCACGCCCGCGATTTTCGTCGTCCAGCGATTGTGGCTCGCGTCCAGCTGGGTTACGCGTTCGACGCCTTCCATGAAGTTGGGGAACTCCTCGAACTGCGTCCACTGGTTGTAGGCGGTTCCCACCGGGACCTCGACCTCAACGGACTCTCGCACAATGCCCATGGATACGTCTCCTTCCCTCGGTGCCGTACGCACCGTCGTGTCGTACGGCGCATTGGACGGTCGACGCATTCGGGTGCCCGCCTCGACGTATCTCAATCGGACACGCCAAGGGGGCTCTATTCACTGTCGCGCGGAGGAATGCCACCGGGTGACGGCGGGCACGCGCGACAAGAGTCCTCGATTGTCTGCAGCGACGCGCCCACGGCGGATCACGAGCCCGCGCGGAGAAACGGCGGATCACGAGCCCGCGCGGATAATTCGGTCGCACGGGCAGGGATGCGGTGGCAAGGTCCGCAGCGTGGCAGACATGTCTACGTCGAGCCCAATGTGTGGGTCCGCCACGGCCCGCGCCCCGGGGCCTGAGCGCCCTCGGCCGGCCGCGCGGCCCGCGGGCGCGGCCCGGAGCGGGTCCGGTCGGGTACGATGGCGGGCTCCAGCAGGCACTTTGTGAGGAGGTGGGACCCATCACCGCTGTATCGGACCGGGTGCTCTCATCTCTCAGTCGTACGGTTCACCTCGCATAGGTGGCCTGGAGGGCGCCCTTCGGTGACCCGGAAGGCTCTCATGTCGGTTTCCCCCTCCTCTCCGTCGTTGTTCCCCTCGTCCGCGATCGCGTCCCGGCTCCGTGACGCCGGTTGTGTCTTCGCCGAGGACGAGGCACGGCTCATCCTCTCCACCGCCCGTACGCCCATCGAGATCGCCGCCATGGTGGAGCGGCGCGCCGAGGGCGTGCCGCTTGAACAGGTGCTCGGCTGGGCGGAGTTCTGCGGTCTGCGGATCGCCGTGGAGCCCGGCGTGTTCGTACCGCGCCGCCGTACGGAGTTCCTGGTCCGGCAGGCCGCGGAACCGCTGCGCGAGGCGCTCGCGCGGCGGCGGCGCGCGGTGGTCGTCGACTTGTGCTGCGGTTCGGGCGCCGTGGCGGCCGCGCTGACGGCAGCGGCGGAGCCGGACGGCGACCGTGTCGAGTGGCACGCCGCCGACATCGAGCCCGCCGCGGTGCGCTGCGCCCGCCGGAACCTCGGCACGGCGGCGGAGGTGCACGAGGGAGACCTCTACGATCCGCTGCCGGCGAGACTGCGGGGCCGGGTCGATGTGCTGGTCGTCAACGCCCCGTACGTCCCGACCTGCGCGTTCGGGCTGCTTCCGCCGGAGGCACGGCTACACGAGCCGAGGATGGCACTCGACGGTGGCGCGGACGGGCTCGACGTGCAGCGGCGCGTGACGGCCGAGGCCCCATCGTGGCTTGCGCCGGGCGGCCGTCTGCTCGTCGAGACGAGCGAGGGCCAGGCCTCCGGGACCATCGAATCGTTCAGGCACAACGGGCTGTCCCCGCGCGTGGCCCGCTGTGAGGACCTGTGCGCCACCGTGGTCATCGGGTCCCAGGACGGAACATGACTGTGTGTCCGGGAGCGTCTGCCGGTGCGTCAGGAGCCCGTACTGAACGAGCTTCAGGTCGGGGGTGTCATGGGGGTTCGAGGCCGGTCTGCAACAGCCGCGGGGAGAGCGAGAATCCACGACGGACGTCCGCCGGTACGGCCCGGGTGCTGGAGTGGACGGTGACGCGTTCGAGCCCCAGCTCCCGGGCACGCTCCACGAGCGCGTCGATGAGCCGGCCACCGAGGCCCGTGTTCCGCTCCTCCGGGACCACGTACACGCACTGCACATCAGCCGCGGCACGCTCCAGCGCGAGCGGGCTCGGTACGCGGCGGGTGACGGCCAGCCAGGCCATGCCGATGACGGCGTCGTCCCGGACCGCGACCAGGCAGCGGTGCGACGCCGCATGCTCCTCGACCCAGGCCGCGAAGTGCCGCACGAACTCCTCGCGCGTGGTGACGGGGCCCCCCGTTCTCCTGTACCCATTGCCACCGCAGCCCGGCCACGGCGACCCACTCGCCGGCCGGGCCGGGCCGGGCGGAGGGCCGCACCGCTACCACCGGCGCCGGGGGGCTACCGGGGCCGTCGCCTGCGCCGGGGCCAGTACCTGTGCCTGCGCCGGGACCGTTGCCTGTCCCCGGCCACGTCCCGCGCGGCGTGGGCGCCTGCGCCTGCGCCCGTGCCCGTGCGGTGCCTCCGGCAGGCGTGCCGCCGCTCAGAGCGCCGCCGCCAGTTCCGTGCCCTGGAGGATGGCGCGCTTCGCGTCGAGTTCCGCCGCGACGTCCGCGCCGCCGATGACGTGAGCTTCGCAGTCCTTGGCGCGCAGGTCCTCGTACAGTCCGCGCCGGGGCTCCTGGCCGGTGCACACCACGATCGTGTCCACCTCGAGGACGCGGCGTTCACCGTCGACCGTCAGGTGCAGACCCTCGTCGTCGATCCTGTGGTAAGTCGCCCCGGCCAACGTCGTCACACCGCGGTGGCGGAGTTCGGCGCGGTGGATCCAGCCCGTCGTCCTGCCCAGTCCCGCGCCGACCTTGGTGGTCTTGCGCTGGAGCAGGTGCACGGTCCGCGACGGCTTGGTACGGCGCGGCTCCTGCAGCGCGCCCGGCGTGCGGTACTCGGTGTCGACGCCCCACTGCTCGAAGAACAACTCCGGTGTCAGACTGCCCTCGTGGCCCGCGTCGGTGAGGAATTCCGCGACGTCGAACCCGATGCCGCCCGCCCCCAGGATGGCTACGCGCTCCCCGACCTTCGCGTCGTCGCGCAGGACGTCGAGGTAGCTCACCACGCTCGGGTGGTCGATGCCGGGGATCCCGGGGATCCGAGGGGTGACGCCGGTGGCAAGCACGATGTCGTCGAACCCGTACGCGATCAGGTCCTCGGCGGTGACGGCGGTGCCGAGCCGGACGTCGACCCCCACGTCCTCCAAGCGGCGCCGGAAGTAGCGCAGCGTCTCGTCGAACTCCTCCTTGCCCGGGATCCTGCGCGCCAGGTTGAGCTGCCCGCCGATGTCGCCGTCGGCGTCGAAGAGCGTCACCCGGTGCCCGCGTTCGGCGGCGGAGACGGCACACGCCAGGCCGGCCGGTCCGGCCCCGACGACGCCGATGTGCTTGCGGCGCCGGGTGGGCGACAGGATGAGTTCGGTCTCGTGGCACGCCCGGGGGTTGACCAGACATGAGGTGATCTTGCCGCTGAAGGTGTGGTCGAGGCAGGCCTGGTTGCAGCCGATGCAGGTGTTGATGGCATCGGCTGCTCCCCGCGCGGCCTTGGCGACGAAGTCGGGGTCGGCCAGGAACGGGCGGGCCAGGGAGACCATGTCCGCGTGCCCGTCGGCGAGCAACTGCTCCGCCAGTTCAGGGGTGTTGATGCGGTTGGTCGTCACCAGCGGGATGCCGACGGAGCCCATGAGCTTCCTCGTGACCCAGGTGAAGGCGCCGCGCGGCACCGACGTCGCGATGGTCGGGATCCGCGCCTCGTGCCATCCGATGCCGGTGTTGATGATCGTGGCCCCGGCCGCCTCGATCTCCCGGGCCAGGGTGATCACTTCGTCCAGCGACGACCCGCCCGGTACGAGGTCCAGCATCGACAGCCGGTAGATCAGGATGAAGTCCGGCCCCACGCGCTCCCGGACCCGGCGGACGATCTCGACCGGGAAGCGGATCCGGTTGCTGTACGCGCCGCCCCAGCGGTCGTCCCGGTGGTTGGTGGCCGCGGCGATGAACTCATTGATCAGGTAGCCCTCGGAGCCCATGATCTCTACGCCGTCGTAGCCCGCGGACTTCGCCAGCTCCGCGGCCCGTACGAAGTCCTCGACGGTCCGCTCCACATCCTCGTCGCTCAGCGCACGCGGCGTGAACGGACTGATGGGGGCCTTCAGCGCACTGGGGGCGACCAGGTCCTCGTGGTAGGCGTACCGGCCGAAGTGCAGGAGCTGCAGGGCGATCCTGCCGCCCTCGGCGTGCACGGCCGCTGTCACCTGCCGGTGCTTCTCCGCCTCGGCGTCGGTGGTGAGCATCGCCCCGCCCTCGAAAGGGCGGCCCTCGGGGTTGGGCGCGATGCCTCCGGTGACGATGAGGCCGACGCCGCCCCGGGCCCGGGCGGCGTAGAACTCGGCCATCCGCTCGAAGCCCTGGGGGACTTCCTCCAGACCTATGTGCATCGACCCCATGAGCACGCGGTTGGCCAGGGTGGTGAACCCGAGGTCGAGCGGGCTCAGCAGGTGGGGGTACTCGGTCAAGGTCAGCGCCTCCTCGCGCTCTTGGGTTCGATCCGGCCGGTCGTACGGGCCGTCGTGGCCTCGCCGTACGATTCGTCCGAACGGTTCGCGGCAGGGACGAGCCGTGATGCGGTCACCGTCCGGCATGTGTGTGTTGCGCGCCGGACTCGCGGGCGCGGATGATCCCGGCGGCCCGCAGGCACCAGTCGCGGTGCTCCTCCTCGAACTCCAGGCCGCGCAGGCACGTCAGATACGGGCCGATGCGCTCGCCGTGCCGCAGGAACTCCTCTTCGGGGAGCCCGCCGCGGAGATAGCGCAGAGTCTTGCCGTAGATCTCGGCCTTGGCAGAGGCGATGAGCGCCCTCTCCTCGAGCTGCGCGATCACGGGCCCGGCGTCGATGCGGTCGACACTCTGGACCTTGACCAGCAGGTCGTCGCGGATGAAGGACGGTTTGGAGGCCGAGGCGGCGAACCGCTCCAGCTCGGCGACACCGGCCTCGGTGACGGTGAACAGGCGCTTGTTGGGCCGGGTCTCCTGGATGACCTGCCGTCCGGCGATCAGCCCTTCCTTCTCCAACTTGCCGAGTTCCAGATAGAGCTGTTGCGGCAGGGCGTGCCAGAAGTTGGCGACGCCGGTGTCGAACGCCTTGGCCAGCTGGTAGCCGCTGTACTCGCCGTCCAGCAGCGCCGCCAGCACCGCGTGGCGCAGGGCCATACCGTTTCCCCCTCCCATCCCTGGTCACTCTCGTGGGTATTCACTTTATTGAGTACCCATGAATGTGACCGTACAGGACGTGCGGCGTCGTGGGAAGGGCGGCCCGGACCCGCAGCATCAGTGCGCTCCCGTTGCAGGGGCGAGCCGCATCGCGGGGCAGGGGGTGCGGGCGGACAAGCGGCCGGAGGCCGCCCCCGCACAGGCGAGGCGCGGGCAAACAAAAAGACCCCGGTGTCTTCACGGGGTGATGGGTGCACGGAGGGGTCTGCGCGCCGCAGTGATGGCCGCGCCGGTCCGGAGGTTGGCCACCGGACCGGCGGGCGCAGCGTCCCCAGGACTTCAGGAGCGCGCGGTGCGACGCTGGCGCGTGGCGAAGAGGATGCCGCCACCGGCGAGCACGACCACGGCGGCCGCGCCGGCGATGAGCGGGGTGTTGCTCGATGCGCCGGTCTCGGCGAGGTCGCCCGGCGCGGAGGTGCTGGGGGCCGGAGCTTCGGCCGAGGGGGTCTCCTCCGCCGGGGCGGAGGGGGTCTCCGAGGGAGTCCCGGAGGGGGTCTCGGACGGCGTCGGGGTCTCCTCGCACACCGGCGAGACCTTGGTCTCGTCACGTGAGAACTTGTCGCTGTCGCCGGCCTTCACGACGAGACGCACCTGCGCCTCGCTCTTGTGGCTCGGGATCTCGAGCTTCTTGTGGAACTCGCGGCCGAAGGTCTCCGTGGGCAGCAGGTCCTTGCCGTCCACGGTTATGGTCACGGTGTTGGTGACCTTCTCGTTGTAGGCGGTGAGGTCGACGCTCACCTCGGAGCAGTCCACCGTCCACCGGGGGGTGTGCGCTGACGCCGGCGTGGCGGTCAGACCGACCCCGATCAGGCCGGCCGCCGCGGCCGTCGTCACAGCGGCCGAACGCCGCCACGATCTGCTGGATACGCTCATGAATCCTCCGCGCATGTACGTCGGTCGAGTGACCGTGCGAGCGCACAGTACTGCCCCTCCCCCGGAGTCTCATAGGCATCCCCGCCACCATCCTTCACAGCATTCCGGAGCCGTCCGCTCCGCCCCGATTTGACCCCCCGGGCGGGGCGGGCAGGGGAGTTCAGGAGGCGGGAGCTGCCCTCAGCGGACGGACGGGTGACCGGCATTCACCCGGACCGGCTGAATGCGGACCGCAGGGACCCGGACCGGCGGTGCCGCGGCGGAAGGCTCCGGATCGGCGATGCCCGGAGCGGACGGCTCCGGACCGGTGGTGCCGCGGCACCACCCGTCCGGGCCTCGGCGGCCCTGCTCGTGCTCCGGCGCGACCGCGCTACGCCGGCTGGATGTTCTGGTTCGCGTGGAAGAGGTTCTCCGGATCGTAGGCCCGCTTGATCCGGGCGAGCCGGTCGAAGTGGTCCCGGTAGGTGGCCCGTACGCGCTCCGGTCCCTCGTCCATCATGAAGTTCACGTACGCCCCGCCCATCGAGTGCGGGTGCAGCTCCTCCCAGTACCCGACGCACCAGTCCCTGATGGCGCCGGCGTTGGCGGGGTCGGGGTCTATCCCGGCGAAGACCCCCGACCAGAGCGCGTCCCGGTAGCTCCAGGCCGTCTCGTCGGGGCCGGTGCGGTGGACGGCGCCGTCGACCGGGTAGAGGTGCATGGTCGACAGCCCGGTCGGGATGGCGCCCGCGTACCTGGCGTGGACATCGATCGCCTCGTCCGTGATCCGGTCGAAGAAGTCCCCGCGCCAGTACCACTGCAGCCCGGTCGGGAGCAGTTCGTCGAACATGGACTGCAACCCGGGGTACGGCATCGGCATCGTGAAGTGGAAGGCCGGCCGCCCCGCGTCGCCCACCGCGGCGAGTTCCTTCTCGAACTGTTCCGGCTCTCCCACCCAGCACCACACCACGGCGCACATCTTCCGCCCGTGCAGCTCCTCGGGGAACGGCGGGCCGGGCGGGACGACCAGGACGGCGAAGAAGCCGTTGAGGTCCTCCGTCGCCTGAGGCAGGAACTCCCGGTACCACCGCAGCACTTCGGGGATCTGCTCCGCCGGCCAGACGGTGAAGCCGACCCCGACCGTGTCCACGGGGTGCAGCCGGTAAGTGAAGGAAGTGGCGACCCCGTAGTTGCCGCCGCCTCCGCGCAACGCCCAGAACAGGTCCGCTTCGCGGTTCGCATCCGCCGTGACGAAGGTGCCGTCGGCCAGGACGATGTCCGCCGACAGCAGGTTGTCCACGGTCAGTCCGTACGCGCGGGTGAGGTGGCCATGGCCGCCGCCCAGCGTGAGACCGCCGACGCCGGTGGTCGAGTTGATGCCGCTGGGGGTGGCGAGGCCGAAGGCGTGGGCGGCGTGGTCGAGGTCGCCGAGCTGGGAGCCTCCGGCCACCTGCGCCGTCCCGGCGACCGGGTCCACGCGGACCCCGCGCATCGCCGAGAGGTCGATGGTCAATCCGCCGTCGAGCAGACAGAGCCCGGAGCCGCTGTGGCCGCCGCCTCGCACCGCGATCTCCAGATCGTTCTGCGCGCCGAACCGGACCGCTGTCATGACGTCGCCGACGTCCGCGCACTGCACGATGGCCGCCGGGGATATGTCGATCATTGCGTTGTATATCGCGCGGGCCTCGTCGTAGCCCGGTTGACCGGGCGCCATGACGGGACCGCGGATCTTGTCCTTGAGCGAGTCGCGGATTGCCGTGTTCATCGCGCACTCCTTGCACGGGCCTTTGCAGCTCCTGTGAACAGCTCCGTGACGT
Organism: Streptomyces sp. NPDC051776; assembly: GCF_040681345.1. Lineage (NCBI taxonomy): Bacteria > Bacillati > Actinomycetota > Actinomycetes > Kitasatosporales > Streptomycetaceae > Streptomyces > Streptomyces sp. NPDC051776. The sequence continues at coordinate 17,756 of NZ_JBFAYQ010000010.1, forward strand.
CGCTTCGGTTGCTCACGATCAGTTCTGACGAGCGCCCGCTGAGGGCGTCGACAGCCGGGACACCGCTGAAGCCGTTCGCACTTTCCAGCATGCGCCGATGCCGGGGTCCCTGCTACGTCAGCCGGTCAGGGCCGGGGCAACGCCCCAACGCTCACGTTCGGCGGATGGTGCTGGCACGGAGGGTGCGCGGAGTCCCGCGCCCGGGCCGGCGTTACCGCGACCGGCCTCAGCCCCCGACCGCGGAGCGGGCATCGGCCCGGCTCCTGCCGACCGTCCTCCGGCACCGCCGGAGGAAGTCCGCGAGCGCGTCGAGCAACCGGTCCGCGTCGTCCGCGCTCGTGCGGGGGGCGAGCCCGACGCGCAGCCCCCGTGGTCCCCGAGGCCGAGCCTGCGCGACACCTCCGGAGCGTGGAAGGACCCGGAGGGGCGCTGACGCCGCGGCGCGCCGGATGGTGGCGCCCTCTCGGTGGTGCCTCCCGTCGGACGCGTCCTGCGCACGGCTTCTGCTGCGCATGCATCCTGCACACCGCTTCTTCTGCGCATGCGTCCTGCGTTCCGCTTCTGCTGCGCATGCATCCTGCACACGGCTTCTCCTGCGCACGACGCCCCCGTACGGCCCTCCTCGACACACCGGCTCACCACCGCCCTGCGGGTCAGGCCAGGATGACCGAGCGGGTGAGGTGGCGGGGACGGTCGGGGTCGAGGTCGCGTGCTGCCGCGAGGCCTACGGCGAGCCGCTGGACCACGACCAGGTCGGCCAGGGGGTCGTGCCCGAGGGCGACCAGCCGGCCACCGGTGCGCGTGATGTCGTCCGCGAGTCCGGCGGGGAGCGCGTCCCGCTCGCCGAACCACCAGACCACCCGGCCCGGTCCCGCGACGCTGATCGGCCCGTGCCGATACTCCTTCGCCGGGTACGCCTCCGTCCAGGCACCTGCCGCCTCGCGCATCTTCAGCGCGGCCTCGAGGGCGATGCCGTGGGCCCAGCCACGGCCGAGGAACGTGAACTGTTCGGCGGCGAGCAATTCTTCGAGCACACCGCCCCCGCCGGGTCCGGCGCGGTGGCCGTCGAGCAGTGGCTCGGACAGCGCGCCCGCCGCCTGTCCCGCCAGGTGGCCGAGATCCTCCCCGAGCAGCGCGCGCAGCAGCACCAACTCAGTGGTGGCGAAACGCGTCTGGACGACGGACTGCTCATCGGCGAAGTCCAGTGCGACGGCCACGTCCGCGAGTGCCGCCAGGGGGCTTTCGGGGTCCGCGGTGACCGCCGCGCAGGGGGTCATCCCGCGGAGCCGGCGGACCGCGTCCAGCACCTCGGTCGTGGTGCCGGAGCGACTCAGCACGACCACACGGTCGTAGCTCCGCCCGGGCGGGATCTCCGAGGCGGGGAAGGCATCGGTCTCCCCCTGGCCCGCGGCCTCACGCAGCACCGCGTAGGCATGGCCAATGAACCGGGAGGTGCCGCAGCCCACGACGGCGACCCGTTCGCCGGGTCGGGGCATGCCGGTGGAGGCGGGACCGTCGGGTCGGCCGGCCAACTCGATGGCGCGGCGCCAGCATTCGGGCTGGGTGGCGATCTCGGTCTCGGTCCGGCTCATCGCTGGGCACTCCCGTCTCGGCCGTCGTGACGCACCTCGTGTCACCGCACCCATTGATCATGGATGAACAACCCTGTGTGTTTCCAGTGCAATTCACGCAGAAACAAGCATCAGGGGAGTCTCCGCACCGGAGGGGGCGTGGCCACAGGGGCCCGGCAGGGTGCGGGCACCATCACGACAGGGGGATGCCCACGGGCCCTCGGGGGTATGGGCGCAGGCACGTCCGGGCTCGCGGACAGCGAATCCGGGTGCGACAGGGTGTGGACGGGACTGCGCCATCAGGCGCCGCACGACCGCGCTCAGGCGCGGATGATCTCGACGCCGGCCTCGGCGAACGGGTCGGTCAGCTCGGGCGGCGCGTCCTTGTCGGTCACCAGCACATGGATGTCGACCACCGGGCAGATCCGCGCGAAGGCCCGCTCCCCCAGCTTGGAGGTGTCGGCGACGACGATGACCTGCCGGGCGCGGCTCGCCAGGGCCCGATTGATGCTCGCCTCGCCCTCGTGCCCGGCCGTCGCGCCGTGCATGGCGTCCAGGCCGTCGACGCCGAGGAAGGCGTGATCGAGGGAGATCTCGGCCAGCAGCCCGGTGGCGAGCGGGCCGATCAGCTCGTACGAGGCGGGGCGTGCCACCCCTCCGGTGACGACGAGCTTCACATGGCGGCGCACGACCAGTTCGTTGGCGATGTTCAGGGCGTTGGTGACGACGGTCAGCGAGGGGCCCGCCCCGAACTCCTGCAGGTCACGCCTGGTGGCCAGCGCCCGCGCGACCTCGGTGGCCGTGGTACCGCCGTTGAGGCCCACGACCGCACCAGCGCTCACCAGGCCCGCCGCCACCTGGGCGATCCGCTCCTTCTCCCGGGCATGCCGCGAGATCTTGTAGCGCAGGGGAAGGTCGTAGGCGATCGCGTTGATCACGGCTCCGCCGTGGGTGCGGGTCACCATCTGCTGGCGAGCGAGTTCATCGAGATCCCTGCGGATGGTGGCGGCGGAGACCCCGAGATCGGCCGCCGCGGCCTCGACCTCGATCCTGCCGTCCCGTGTGGCCTTCTCCAGGAGCGCGCTCCAGCGGGCCTGCGCCGATCCGGCCATGCGATCGCCCCCCTGTACTGCGGCGTGCGCTCCGGAGCGGCGGGCGCCGGGGCCCGACTCCGAACGAGGGCGGCCATTGAAGCATGCCATCGTGCGATGACCAACAAGTCGTACAGCTGTCGCGCAACGGGCGGATTCCGGGTGCGGCACCCCGGCGGACCGCACCAGGCCTGCCTGTGACGCCGGGCGGACGCGCGACCGGTTCTGCGTGCCCCGCGGTCGTCCCCGTACCGGTCGTCCCCGTACCCCTTTCCAGTAGGTTCGCGTCCGGGGCGGTCAGCTGTGCGGCGGCACGCGCTCACCGTTTCCCTGCGGTCGTACGGGCGGGACCTCATGCGCGTTGGACATGAGCGAGGCGGCAGGGCGTGGCCCGTCCAGGTCGACGGCCGACGGGCGGAAGGGAGACGGGCGGAAGGGAGACGGGCGGAAGGGAGGCGGGCGGAAGGGAGGCGGGCGGAAGGGAGGCGGCCGAGGAGGGCGGCCGGCGCGTACCGGCCTTCCAGGCAGGCGAGTTGGCGCCGAGGCAGCGGGCGCCGTGTCCGAACGCCATGCGCTCACGGCGCAGCGGACCGGAGGCTCTCGAAGCGTTGACGCTCTCCCCGTGGAGGTGCGGATCGCGGCCGACTTGCGTCGAAGTTGATGACGCCGGGCTCGCCTTGACGGTACGACAGGCCGCAGCCCTGCGTCTGCCCCCCGTTCCGGCCGAGCCGGGGCCGGGTCACGCCGAGTTGCCGGCCGAGTCCCGTGCGGGGAGGCTCATCTCGTGTCCGAGCCGGTCGATCGCCTTCTCCATGGCGTACGAGACGGCCTCGACGTCGGCGTCCGCGGTGGTGGCGACCGCGAGGAAGGTGCCCGGCCCCGCGGCCATGGTGAAGATGAAGCCGTCGGTGTACTGAATCATCGTCAACTCCCAGGGGGATTCCTGGCAGTCGGCGAACTCGGCCGCCTCACGGCTCAGGGACTGCATTCCCGAGACCGCGGCGGCCATGCGGTCGGCCATGTCACGCTCGACGCCCTCGGACGCGGCGGCGGTCAGACCGTCGGCCGACAGCAGCACGGCGCGGAGCGTGTGCGGCAGTCGGATGATGTTCTCGTCCAGGATCCAACCGAGGCCGCTGAGGTCGGTGCCGGGGGTGGTCATGACTCCGGGTTCCTTTCGTTCTGGTCTTGCTCTCGCTGGGCGGCTCGGCGGCCCCGTACCACCGCGCCCACGCTGCCCGCGGGGTTCGACGGCGTCTGCATCGCGGGCCGGGGCTGCGCGGCGGGACGGCGCGGCTCGTTCCGGCGACGCTGGGGAAGGCCGTCGGGGCGCAGGCGGAACGGCGGTTGGGCCGCGGCAGGAGGCTCGGGCGAAGCCTCTGCCGTGGGATCGGGCTGCGCTTCGGGCTGCGGCCCGGGGGCAGCGGGCTGCGCCTCCGGGGTCCGGGACCGGCGCTCGGAGGCGGGGGCGGACCCCCGCGGGTGGGGATCGGTTGTGTCCGCGGTGGAACCCGTCCAGGACCGGGCCGCGTCGGTCGCACCCCCGGATCCGACGGACTCCCCGGATTCCTCGGTCTGGGGCGGCCCACCAACCGCGGGGACCCCGGGCCCGGGCAAGGGCTCGGGCCCGCGCTCGGGTTCGGGTCCGGATCCGGATCCGGGTCCGACCCCGCGCTGGCCTTCGGCCCCGCGCTGGCGTTCGGCCCCGCGCTGGCGTTCGGCCCCGCGCTGGCGTTCGGCCGCGCACTCGGGATCGGCTTCCGGCTCGGGTTCGGCCCCGCACTCGAGCTCGGCTCCATGCTCGGGTCCCGGCTCGGCTCCATGCTCGGGTCCCGGCTCGGCTCCATGCTCGGGTCCCGGCTCGGCAGCCGCGGTCGCGGGTTCCGCCGCAAGCACGGGCCCGGTTCGGGCAAGGGCGGGACGGGACCGTGCGGCGGCCGGCTGCTGATCGACGTCGGTGGTCAGAAGCCCCTTGGGGAGATAGACGATCGCCCGTACGCCCCCGTAGTCCGACTCCTGCTCGACGCTGGCCCGGAACCCGTACCGGGCGGCGAGCACGCCCACCGCGGAGAAGCCGAACTTCGGCGGGTTGCGCAGCCGTGTGAGGAGGACCGGCTCGCGGCCGGAGAGCTGACGTGACGCCAACTCCCTGTCCTCCGGCTTCAGTCCGACCCCCGCGTCGTCGATCACGATGCTGACGCCGTTGTGGCCCTCGACGAACCACACTCGTACGTCCGAGCCCGGTTCGGAGTGACGGGCCGCGTTGTCCAGGAGTTCCGCGACGGCGAGCACCACGGGCTCCACGACCCGGCTGACGACCGCGGCCACCGGACTGCCGGTGACCTTGACCCGCTGGTAGTCGCGGATACGGGAGATGCCGCCACGTACGACGTCCTCAAGTGGCGAGTTGGTCCGCTGGCGCAGCGGTCTGGAACCGGTGAGGATACCGATGACCTGGGCTCTGCGGCCGAGTTGGCTGCCGGCGTGGTGGACGGCGTTCGCGTCATGCAGCACCTTCTCGTCGTGGTGCCGCTCCAGCATGTCGAGAATGGTCCGCTGCTGCTCGTTGAGCAGCGCTTCCATCGACCGGGTCACGGTCTTGACCGCGGCGCGTGCCGCGGACTCCGCACGTTCGGACGTCTCCGCGGGCACGCGGCCGAACATCTCCAGCACCGTGAAGTGGGCCTGCGCGAACGGTGTGCCCGCCAGCTCGTCGTGCAGCAGACCGGGCGCCTCGGTCGGCTGCCTCTGCCGCAGGCCCTTCAACAGGGCCGGCACACGGTGCTCGACCAAGTGGCGCGCCTCGGCGTCGCGCATACGAATGGCCTGTTCGCGGTCCTGAACGGTTGCTTCGAGGGCCTGGATGCGTTTTGCGCGGGCGGCGGCAATGGTCCGGTACCGCAGAGCCACCGCCCCGGCAGCGGCCAGGCCCGGGAGCAGGAGCCAGATCGGTGCGTCCGGCATGGGTGTCATCCATTCCTCGGACGGGAGCGGAGGGCCGGCCGCGGCGGGCACGCTTCCGTACGGAGTCCGTGAGAACGCCCGGTCCCCATCAACTCCCGACGCGCCGGCGACCGGTTGTGAGATCGATCTTGCAGGTTGTCCCAACGATACGGATCCAGTGGCGCGTCGTGGTGCCGGTGGAGTGAAGGTTCGTCAAGTTCCGGCCAGATATGAGGAGTTGAGGCCATCAGAAGTAGACGGCTGACGCAGGAGTTCCACGCGCCGCGCTTGAGACGTGACCCCCGGTGCACACTCCCGACGGCACCGCGACGGGCACTGCGGACGAGCACTGCGGGCGGGCATTCCGGGCCCGCACCGAGTCCCCCGCGAGCCGTGCGGAGGGACGGGGCCGCCGGGGAGCGTGGAGGGTCTCCCGCGGGGGCGGCTGGTCAGACGAAGGGGTGCGGCGAGTCGCCGGGAAGGACCTTTCCGTAGCCACTGGACGCGCCGTAGCCGAGCAGGCGGGGCGTGAACACCCTCAAGGGCTCGGCCAGATGCATCGGCTGCAGGTCCGGGACCACGACCTTGACCACGGAAACCCCCATGTCGCGCAGATCGTCCGTCGTCACATCGCAGACCACGACGTCCCCGACGCGGTCGAGGACCTGCGCGACAAGGCGTCGCATCGACCCTGCCCTGGGTACGAGGTCGGCGGGGTTCAGCGCGGGCCCCTCCTGATGCAGATACGGGAGTTCGCGGGACCGGCCGGGCTGGGCCCAGTAGCCGACGCGGTCCTCCCGGCAGCCGATGTCCGACCCGGTGCCGAGCCACTCGTCGGCGTAGCGCACGACGTCCTCGTAGCGCTCCTGCAGGCCGCGGCGGAAGCAGACCGCCTCCAGGACCGCACCCGCGAGGGCTTCGTGCAGCGAGAGCGACGCCTTGGCACCGAGGGTCGTCTCCGGTCCGGTGCCCGAAAGATCGGTCACCTGGGCCACGGCCACATGGACGGGCAGGTCGGTCGGGACGCGGAAGAGCCGGACGTCCAAGCCGTCCCGCCGTGCTGCGGCAAGGAGTTCGCCCAGCCGTCCGTCGCGGCAGAGCCGCGGGTCGAGCCTGTCGGGCGAGAGCTGCAGGTAGTGCATGATCATCAGCGCATCGCGCTCGACCGCTTCGAGAAGCCCGCGGCGTGCGGCGGCCGACCAGGAGAGTCCGGAGGCGGCACCGGTGGCGACCGGGTCGCGCAGATAGCCCTCGCCCTCGGGCACGAAGTACGGGAGGTGGACGGCCTGGGCCGGGACGAGGCAGTCGGCGCCGGTCGCAAGTGAGACGCCGCGGACCCACGAACGCGGCAGGGCATCGGCTCTGCGCCGGTCCGCAACGGTCGAACTCCGGGCGCACAGAAACCGGGAGGGCGCGACGGCGTCGAACAGCTGCTCCTCGAGCGACCCGTAACTCGCGGTCAGCAGCAGATCCTCGCGGTAGACCGACAGGCTGTGGCGCTCGAAGACCTCGAAGGCGGCGCCCACGACCGTACCGGTGTGCTCGGCGCCACGGCCCTCCGCGTGGCGCAGCAGCGCCGCACGGCTGTCGCCGCAGAAGTCGTGCTCCTCCTCCAGGAGTCCCCTGCCGCCCGCGAGCGGACCCATCGCCGTCATGAACATCGGGAGCAGTTCCCCGGCGTCGGGCTCATCACCGCTACAGAAGCACTCCATGACCTTCTGACCTTCCATCAGGCCACCTCCTGCCGCTCCGCATACGTCATCGCGTTCCCTGTCCGCGGAATTCCGAACTCTTTCGGGCCGGCCCTCCGACCTGGGCCGGGATTCTCCGGGCCGACTACGGATCGCCGTGCCGCCCCGCGCTTCGTTCGGTGAATAGTGAATCCGGTGTTCGATCCTTGAAGAAGGGAGTTGCCGAAAGGAAATCGGAACCGGGGCCATCACACTCCGCGAAGCTTCCGGACCATGTTCGGCTCCCGGTACTGAGTCGGACCGCAAGAGCCTGTCTCCTCGTCGATCAGTTGGCGCGGGACCGCGCCATGGACCCGTCGAAGCCTTCACTTGTTCACCTGTTCACCGGCATCGGGAATGGATGCCGAGGTGAGGATTGCAGTTCACCCGAAGATCCACAACCCCTGAACGAGGTCCGCAACCGGCCCTCTTGACGGCGTCCACGACTTTCCTGTAAGCCACGCCGAACTGCCCCGGGCCGCAGCGAAGATCAGCGGATGGCTGCACTTGTGAACATTGCGTTCACGCGATGGTTCAGGGTTGAATCGGCCGGAGGCGCGTTACCGTCCGTAACGACCGGCACGTCAACACACCGTCCGTAACGAAGAGTTCGGTCCGTGTGGCGCGAATCATATGCGGCTGGACCATGCCGGAGTTCGGCCCTTCACCCAGGCCGCGGTTGCGGATTCATTGCATGGAGAAATGATGACGGTTGAAATTCCGGTTCCCGCCCCGACGAACCGGGCTCCTCGCCTTCGCCGGGTTTCCGGGGGACCGGAGCCCGTACACAGGTCAGGACAAGTGCCTAACGGGAAAGCGCTGGCCCGCCGGCCCCCCGTACCGTCATGCTGATCAAGGAAGCCACCGCGGAGGACTGGCCCGCCATCTGGCCCTTTTTCCACCGCACCGTCGCAGCGGGCGACACCTTCACCTTTCCGCTCGACCTCGGCGAGGAAGAGGGCCGTGACTGGTGGCTGCTGCCACCGCCCGACCGCACCGTGATCGCCGTCGACGACACGGGCACGTCCTGGGCTCGGCCAAGATGAACCGCAACCAGAGGGGCAACGGCTCCCATGTGGCCGGCGCCAGCTACATGGTCGACCCCGAGCACGGCAGGCGCGGTGTGGGCCGGGCCCTGGTCGAACACACGCTGAAGTGGGCGCGCGCCGCGGGCTTCCGCGGCATGCAGTTCAATGCCGTCGTGGAGACGAACCAGCACGCGGTGAAGCTGTACGAGACGCTGGGCTTCGACGTGATCGGCACGATCCCGGAAGGATTCCGGCATCCGGCGCAAGGCTATGTGGGGCTGCACATCATGTATCGCACGCTCCAGAGAATGCCCATACGCCGCAGCGCGCCACACGACGGCAGAACAGCCGAAGGAAATGGTCCGGTTTCGTTCCCCGACCTGTAACGAGTACGTCTCGGAACTGCGTTCGGCCCTCTCGCCGGACTTTACTGGGGCGCCCACCCCCGCCCAGCCCAGCGACGTCACCGGGAGACAGCAGCGAGATGGGCCGACACCGCAGACCCACCCCCATACAGCACGCGCACTCCAGCGCGCTCAGGACCGCCGTCGCCCTGGGTGCGGCGGGCAGCATCGCGTTCGTGATCCACTCCACCGCGGGTGACGACGCGCCCGTGCAGGCGCGGCCGGGTCTCGACTCCCGCCAGGGCGGGACGCCGGGGGATGAGCCCACCGCGGCGGACACCACTCCCGCCCACCCCGCACTCAAGCCCACCCACTCAGCCGAGCCGGAGCTCCTCCAGGACCGGGGCTACGGAGCGGGTGCCGAACGGACCGCGTCCCAGGCTTCGGACGATGCCGGTACCCCCACCGCGGCGGCCACGCCGGTCACCGCCCCCAGCTCGGCACCGGCGGCGGAACGGCCCGCCACTCCGAAGTCCGGCACGAGTTCCCAGGCCACCAAGTCCCCTGGTACAGGGCGCGCCACCGCCACCGACGAGTCCGCCGGCCGGCAGCAGGACGACGGCGGACAGGACCGTGGTCCGGTCAACGGCGTCGTCGACGGTGTGGGCGGCACGCTCGACACCGTGATCGGCGACTTGACGGACGGTCTGCCGGGCAACTGACCCGGCCTTCCCCGTAGCACCGAGGGAGGCGCGTCGCGTGGGCCGAGGCGCCTGCGTGGTTCGGCCCTCGGCGGATCTGCTGACAGCAGGAAGACGTCCCCGACGCGGCACGCGGCAGGCAGAGTCAGCGGCATGAAACTACTGATGCTGGGCGGAACGGAATTCGTGGGACGGAACGTCGCGGAAGAGGCCCGCGCCCGTGGCGGACAGGTGACGGTCTTCCACCGCGGACACCACGGCCCGCCGGACGGCATGACCGTGCTGCACGGCGACCGCAGGGCGCCCGGCGGTCTGGAGGCCCTGAAGGACGGCACGTGGGATGTCGTCGTCGACACCTGGTCCGGAGCGCCGTCGGCCGTACGCGACACGGCCCGTCTGCTGGCCGGCCGGGCCGGCCGGTACGTCTATGTCTCCAGCCGGTCCGTCTACCGATTCCCGTCCGCGGCCCGGCTGGACGAGGACGGCCTGCTCGTGGACTCTTCGCCCGGCCTCGGTGACGTCGCGTACGCACAGGCCAAGCGCGGCGGGGAGATGGCCGTGACCGACGCCTTCGGGGACCGGGGGCTACTGGCGCGGGCGGGGCTGATCCTCGGCCCCTGGGAGAACGTCGGACGGCTCCCCTGGTGGCTGAACCGCATCGCGCGCGGCGGCCAGGTCCTCGCGCCCGGACCGCGCGATCTGCCCCTGCAGTACATCGACGCGCGAGATCTCGCCGTCTGGGTCCTGGACGCCGCGGAGGCGGGGCTCGGGGGGCCGTACAACCTCGTCGGCCCGCCCGGTCACGTCACCATGGGCGAGCTCCTGGATGCCTGCGCGCGTGTGACGGGCAGCGACGCCCGGCTCCGCTGGCTGGCCCCGGAGGCAGTGCTCGCGGCCGGTATCGAGCCGTGGACGGAACTCCCTGTCTGGGCGCCACCGGGCGAACTGCACGACACCCTGCACGGCGGGGACGTGTCGAAGGCCCTCGCGGCCGGGCTGCGCTGCCGGCCGGTCGGCGAGACGGTGGCCGATACGTGGGCCTGGCTGCGGGAGTTGGGGATGCGGGCGCCTCAGCGGCCCGACCGCCCGGCCGTCGGGCTCGACCCCGAGAAGGAGGAGAGCGTCCTGCGGAACATCTCCTGAGGCCGGCACGGGAAGGCGGCGCCGGGGGGTCGGGGTGTGTCCCGGTGCCCCCGGCGCGGCGAACCGTATTCGGGCGGCGACGAAGCGTACTTGGACGGAGGCGAGCCGTACGCCGGGGGGCCGAACGCGGGCAGCGGCAGGGCCGAACCCCGGGGACGGGGCCGAACCCGTGCAGCGGCAGGGCCGAACCCCGGGGACGGGGCCGAACCCGTGCAGCGGCAGGGCCGAACTCGGAAAGCCCGGCGGCTCAGCCCACCATCACCTTCGTGCTGCTCCGGTTCTCCATCGAACCCGACCACGCGCGCATCGGCGGACGGCCGACGAACCGGCCGAAGAACAGCGCGGCGAGCGTGGCGGCGAGCACGCCCGGCACCATCTCGTAGACGCCGGTCTGCAAGGGCCCGAGGAGCGGGTCGATGTTCTTCCAGAAGACGACCGTCAGGGCACCGGCCACGATCCCGGCCAGCGCCCCGGCCCACGTCATGCGCGACCAGTAGAGCGAGAGGATGAGCACCGGACCGAAGGCCGCGCCGAAGCCCGCCCAGGCATACGCGACGATGTCCAGCACCGCGCCGCCGCTGAGGGCGATGGCGTACGCGACCAGGGCCACGACCACGACGGTTCCCCGGCCGACGAGCACCAGCGTGGCGTCCGAGGCGCGCCGTTTGAGGAACGCCCGGTAGAAGTCCTCCGTCAACGCGGTCGCCGACACCAGCAGCTGGCTGTCGGCGGTGGACTTGATGGCAGCGAGCACCGCCACCAGGAGCAGGCCCGCGAACCAGGGATTGACGAGTTGCGCGCACAGCGCGATGAACACCGTCTCGGGGTTGTCCAGCGGTTCGTCGAGCGAGGCGATGCCGACCAGTCCCACGAGTGAGGCTCCGGCGAGGACCATGATCACCCAGGTCGTGCCGATGCGGCGGGCCAGCGGTATCTCACGCGTGCTGCGGATGCTCATGAAGCGGGCAAGTATGTGGGGCTGGCCGAAATAGCCGAGGCCCCAGGCGAGGAGGGAGATCACCGCAACGGCGGTGAGCGGTTTGCCGGACGCCCACTGGCCGCCGTCGAAGCTCGCCTCGGCTCCCATGTCCAGGAGTGCCGGGGTGTTCGCGTTGATCACACTCTCGAACGAGGTCCAGCCGCCCAGCAGTCCGATGCCAACGGCCGGGAGGACGACCGCGGCGAAACACATCACGGTGGCCTGCACGGTGTGCGTCATACTCACCGCGCGGAAGCCGCCCAGGATGGTGTAGGCCACGATGACCACGGCGAAGACGGTGAGCGCGAACTCGAAGCCCCCGCCGAAGATCTCCTCGAACAGCACGCCGCCCGCCAGCAAGCCGCTCGCCACGTAGACCGTGAAGAACACGACGATGACCGCGGCCGAGATGAAGCGGAGCAGCCGGGTGTTGTCCTCGAAGCGCTCCTCCAGATACGCCGAGAGCGTCACGGAGTCGCCCGCCAGTTCGGTGTACGTGCGCAGACGGGGCGCCACCAGCAGCCAGTTGAGATAGGTACCGATGACGAGTCCGACGGCGATCCACGTGGCGCCGATGCCGGTCGCGTACACGGCGCCGGGCAGGCCGAGGAACAGCCAGCCGGACATATCACTGGCGCCCGCCGACAGCGCCGCCACCGGTGCGCTCAGGCGACGACCGCCAAGGGCGAAGTCGGAGAAGGTGCTGGTCTCCTGGTACGTCCAGATGCCCACAAGGATCATGGCGAGCAGGAACAGTCCGAAGCTGATCATGACCGGTACGGTCAGGATGGTCATCCGCCTCTCCCTTGGTGCTGGCGCTGCCGTCACTTGGAGCCGTCACACGGAGCCGTCACGCGGGGATGGCCTCTCCGGTTCGGAACCCAGAGATTAGAGACCCCGGGGCGAGCCGACAATATGGATGCCGACCCAATATCGTGTCCAGGTTTGACCGGTGTCCAAGCTGGGAAGCGCGAGCCCTTCTCGGGTGTTGCCGGGGTCGGTCCGGGGTCGGTCCGGGGTCGGTCCGGGGTCGGTCCGGGGTCGGTCCGGGGTCGGTCCGGGGTCGGTCCGGGGTCGGTCCGGGGTCGGTCCGGGGCCCGTCCGGGGGTCACCCAGCACAAGGAGGGACCGTCACCCCGGACGAGGACGCACCGTCACCCAGCACAAGGAGGGACCGTCACCCCGGACGGGAACGCACCGTCACCCAGCACAAGGAGGGACCGTCACCCCGGACGGGAACGCACCGTCACCCAGCACGAGGACGGACCGTCACCCTGCGCGGGGACGGACGGCGGGCGCAGCGACGACGGCAAACGCCGACGGTGCGGGCCACGGGCCCATCCTCGGGCGTACGGATTCACGCACCGCGCAGCCTCCTTTCTTCCGGGACCGGAAAGCGGCAGAGTTCGATCGATCCCCCTAAGACGCCATCTCAAGGAGTGGCCGTGAGCCTGAGATTCCGGACCAGTACGGTGGTCGCGCTGGCGGCGGCAGTCGCGCTTTTCGCATCGAGTTGCGGTGACGGCCACGACGCCTCCGCGACGCCGACGGCGTCCCCGGACCGGCCCTCGTCGGCCGGCTCCTCCCGGGCCGCCTCCTCGCCGTCAGCCGGACAGCCCGGCCCCTCCGCCTCCGGGGCGCCCTCCCCCTCCCCGACCGTCTCCCAGGACCGAAAGGTACCCGCACCGGTCTTGGTCGAGATGGTCGTCACCGGCGGGTTCGCCGGACGGCAGGAGCAGCTCCGCGTCCTCGAAGACGGCACCTACACCACGGTCAACAAGGGGAAGACCGGTCCGGGCGGCACCGTGGAAGCCTCCGGGCTGCGCTCGCTGCGCCAGGCGCTGAGCTCCGCGGACTTCCCGAACCTTCCGCGGCGCACCATCAACGAGCAGGCCCGGGACATGATCCAGTACGTGGTCGTCCACGATCACGTCACCGTGATGACCGACCAGTCCGAGCCGGTGGCCGGTCTGGACCGGGTGATCAGCATGCTGTCCCCCTACCTGCCCGGCCGCTCCCGGTGACCGTCGTCCACGGACACGCCCGCGGTGCGGCACACTGCGGTGCGGCACCCGAGCGCAGCGGCACCGGGCGCACCGCCACGGGCCGGAAAAGCACCGTCCGTAAGAACACCGGACGGATCGAGGGCTACGGCACGGCATTCACGGAGCGAGGTCGAGCGCGGCCTTGCCCGAGCCGTCCATGTAGAACGGCGTCGACTGATGCTCATGAGTGATCAGCCAGCGGCCGTCGACACGCTCCGGTCCCAGCGTTGTCCGGAACCACAGGTCGGTCGTGGCTCCCGACTGGGTGCCGTACATGTGGTCCAGGCTGTGGGTGAACGCCACGTCGCCCGCCGCGGAGACGGCGAGCTGCTCCACCTCGTAGCCCTGCGGTCCGTCCCAGGTGCCGGGCCACGCCCTGATGGCCTCCGCGTCGACGCCGGCCGTCGCCAGCGGAGGGGCGCCACGGCGTACGCCTCGCTGCACCGCTGTCGCCTCTGACGCCCATCGCGCTCCTCGCGTGATCGCCGTGGTGGATCCCGTCACGCCCGGCTGACTGCGGCCGAGCCGATGGTCTGTAGAGGCGTCTCGCGGTCATGGCTTTCGCGCCACCGCCGCGTACACGGGGGCGGGCGGGCCCGCGGGGTCTGGGCGCACGGACCCCGCATCCGGGCGCCACAGCGGGGCCGGGGCGAGCCCGGGATCGATGAGGTCGAGACCCTCGAAGAACGCTGCCACCTCGACCCTGCTCCGCGGCCTGAGCGTGACGCCGCCCTTGCCGTAGAGCCCGACGACGCGCTCCGTGGACGCGGGATCGAAGTCCCCCGTGACATGGGAGAGGACGAGATGGCTGCCGGGGGCAAGGGAGTCGAGGAGGCTGCGCACGAGGCCGTATGCGTCGTCCTCGTCCGGGACGAAATGCAGCAGTCCGATGAGGGACAGTGCGACGGGACGGGATAAGTCCAGGACGCCGGCGGTCAGTTCGGTGATCCGTGCGGGTTCGCGCACATCGGCCTGTATGTAGCCGGTGGCGCCCTCGGGTGTGCTGCGCAGCAGCGCCTCGGCGTGGCGGAGAACGATCGGATCGTTGTCCGCGTACACGATGCGGGATTCCGGAGCGACGCCCTGTGCGACCTGGTGGAGATTGGGTTCAGTGGGGATCCCGGTTCCGATGTCGAGATACTGGCGGATTCCACCGCGCGCGAGCCCGCGGGTTGCGCGGTGCATGAACGAGCGGTTGGCTTTCGCGGTGTCGGCCGCGTTCGCGTCGACGGCGAGGATCTGCTGGGCGAGGGTCTCATCGACGGGGTAGTTGTCCTTGCCGCCCAGAAACCAGTCGTAGACGCGCGCCGGGTGCGGCCTGCTGGTGTCGATCCGGCCGGCCTCGGCCTCTCGTGCGGTCATCGGGAGCGCTCCTGTGGGTGATGTCCTGGCCGGTGACGGCCGGTTGACGACAGCCTGATGGTGCGTGCGGTGACAGCCTCGTCGCTTAGGGGTGTGTCAGGACAGAAGAAAGTCGGCCTGGCCCGCCTTCGCCCCTTGGACGAACGCCAGGATCTCGGCGCCGGTGCAAATGAGGGCGGGCCCTTCGGGGTCGTTGGACTGGCGCAGCGCCACCCGGCCGTCCGCCAGCTTCATGGCCTCGACACAGTTGCCGCCGTTGCCACCGCTCCAGGGCTTCTGCCAGCCCTCGGTGCCCAGGTCGGTGGCGCGCATACCGTTGTAGATGCCTTCGCGATCCATTCAGATCTCCCTGCGGAATTCCCTGAGGATGTCCCGAGTGCGTTGTGCGGTCGCGGCCTGGGCCGCCATACGGTCCAGGACCTCCAGATGGGAGGCCACCTCCCGCCGCTCGTCCAGGTGGACGGCGCCCGTCAGGTACTCGGCGTAGACCATGTCGGGGAGTTCGGGGAGGGCGAACCGGAAGAGGACGAACGGCCCGTAGGTGCCCGGGTGGTGTCCGGAGGCGAACTCGGCGACCTGCAGCGTGACTTGGGGCATCGAGGCCGCTTCGAGCAGTCGGTCCATCTGTGCTCGCATCAGCCCGGGAGAGCCCACCCGGCGGTGCAGAATCGTTTCGTCCATGACGACCCAGAGTCTCGGTCCACCCGGGCGGGACAGCAGATTCTGCCGCTCCATGCGCAGCGCCACGTGCCGCTCGAGGTCATCTGGCCTGGACTGCCCGAGCGCGCCGGAGCGCAGGACCTCGCGGGCGTAGTCCTCGGTCTGGAGGAGGCCGGGGACGAAGTGGGGCTCGTAGGCGCGTATGAGGCTCGCCGCGCCTTCCAGACTGACGTGCAGGCTGAACCAGTCGGGCAGGATGTCGTGGAACCGCCGCCACCAGCCCGGCCTGTTGGCCTCCTCGGTGAGCTCGATGAAGGCATCGACCTCGCACCCGGCGACACCGTAGGCCTCGAGCAGCATTCGTACGTAGGGCACCTTGAGGGCGACCTCGGCCGTCTCCATCCTGCGGACGGTGGCGGGCGCGACGCGCAGCACCCGGGCGGCCTGATCCCGCTTCAGCCCCGCACGCTCGCGCAGGTCCTGAAGACGCTTGCCGAGAACGACCTGACCCACGGTCGGCGCGGAGCGCGGCTCGCTCACGCGGGACCTCCCCACACGTTCATGGCCGCAGTCTGCCACGGTCCGGCTGGCCATGGACACACTGCAATCTCAACTCTGCAATGTTCAGAGTGGGTCTTGCCAAGTGTCAGCGCACACAACCATATTGGTCATGGTGACGTTCGTGCCGTTCACGTCGCTGCGGCACAGAAAGTGCGGCAACATCCCGCACACCCCCACCGTTAGGAGCCGCCGTGGCCTTCGCTCGGGCAATGACGACTCGTACGACGACACGCTCGTTCTCCGGCACCGGCGTTCGCCGTGAGCCGCGGGCCGCGAGGCCCGAGTGAGAATGCCTGTCGAACGCCGTGCGGACAAGAGGGTCTTAGGACACCGATCGGACGCCAGGTCCTTAGGACGCCGCACAGAAGAAGAGTCCTCAGGGCGCCGTACGGACGAGAGGGCCCGGACGCCTCGGTCCCGTGACGGGGCCGTCGCATGAACCACCCCAGGCCGAACACCGCCCGGGATCTGGTCTCCCGTCTCTCCCGCGGACTGCTCGGCGAGCGGAGCCGCCGTCCGGCACCGGTCCCCCTGCGGCGTCTTGATGTTCCCTCCGCACTGCCTCTGTCGCTCGGATGCGACGCCTTGGGGGTGTCGCGGCACATCGGACCACGGATCCTGGAAGCCCTGCCGAGGGTGGGGTGCATCTTCGACGACGGCGAACACTGGTGGTGGGTCGTGCCGTCCGGCTCCCACCAAGGGGTCGCCTGGCCGCCGGAGGCCCGCTACGCAGTGGGGGGTTACGTACCCGAGCCGCGACAGCAGCGTGCGGGCGGACGGCCCGGTGCGCCCCGGCTGATCCACTGGCCGGTCGACACTATGCCGTACACCCACCCGATCCTGCTGTACATGGCCGTGTGCCGGGCCACCGGATCCTCGCCGACCTGGTCGGAGGACTGGCTCGGACAGCAGGTCCACGCGCGGTGACCAGGTCGGCCGGACACTGAACGGGTGCGCTGTGCTGGACCGGTACGAGGATGACGAACCGCACGAGGGTTGACGAACCGCACGAGGGTGACGGTCCCTACGCCGGTGACGCTTGTCCGGCCCGGGAGGTGGCAAGCCGAAGCGGGGTGAAGCACCCGCGCGTCCCGCGCGCAACCGTGGGCGGCGGGGCTCAGTGGGGGGCGATGCTGTCGATCAGCTCGCGCGCACCCTGGCGCAGCAGCGCGACGGCCACGGATGTGCCGAGCGTCGCGGGGTCGAGCGGGCCGGCCCACTCATGGGCGTCGAGTACGGTCTTGCCGTCCGGGGTGAACACACGGGCCCGGAGGGAGAGTCCGCCGTTGCGCTCGGCCCGGGCGTATCCGGCGATGGGCGAATTGCAGTGCCCCTGCAGCACGTGCAGAAACATCCGCTCGGCCGTGGTCTCGCGATGCGCCGCCGGGTCCCCGAGTCCGCTCACGGCGTCGATCGTGGTGGTGTCGTCCTCACGGCACTGCAGGGTCAGCACCCCGGCGCCGATCGGCGGGCACATCGTCTCCACGGAAAGGACCTCGGTGATCACATCGGTGCGGTCGATGCGTTCGAGCCCGGAGACCGCGAGGAGGAGGGCGTCGGCATCCCCCGCGTAGAGCTTCTCCAGGCGGCGGTTGGCGTTGCCGCGCATCGGTACGCACTCCAAGTGCGGGTGAGAGGAGGCCAATTGGGCGACCCGGCGCACGGACGACGTACCGATGCGCGTTCCGGGGGGCAGCTCGTCGAGAGTCAGTCCGCCGGGGTGGATCAGAGCGTCGCGGATGTCGTCACGCTTGAGGAAGGCCGCGAAGGTCGTTCCCGCGGGGAGCGGCCGGTCCGCGGGCACATCCTTGACGCAGTGCACGGCGAGATCCGCCTCGCCCGCCAGTAGAGCGGCGTCCACCTCCTTGGTGAACGCGCCCTTCCCGCCCAGCTTCGCCAGGTCGCCCATCCATCGGTCCCCCGATGTCGTGACGGGCACGACCTCGGTACGGACTCCGGGGTGCAGGGCGGCCAGTTCGGTACGGACCCGCTCGACTTGGGCCAGGGCCATGGGAGAGGAGCGGGAGACGATGCGGATCAACTCTGGGGCGGACATGGCGTACACGATAGAGCGTCAGATCCCGGGGTCGTGTACCGGATCCAGTGGGCGACGGCAGCAGCGGCAGGGGGCGGAGCGTGAGCGCTGGGGTGGGATCTCGCGCGCAAGGCCTTCGGCGCCGAGAGGAACAGGACTTCGTGGTAGCAACAGTGGAGTACTGCCCCCGGATGTCAGTGGCGATTGGCATCCTTCTGTCAGCACCCGGTGACCACGGGTGTCCGGCGCGTCACGCAGAAGCGCCGTATCGGCGGCAGAGGCGGCCTCGTCGGCTGTCTGATCGCAAGGGGGAGAGGTCATGTCCGACATGCCCAGGGAGTTGCATCACCTGGTCGGTTCCGTGGCAGGCGAGTTCACGGTCGGCGAGCATGCGTGGGGAGGACCTGGCGGGACTAGAGGCTGGGAAGTGAAGGGGTTCGACGGGCGACGGTGGTTCGCCAGGAGGCACGCGGAGGCGGAGTCCTTCGACCGCGAGGTCACCGCGTACCGCAGATGGACGGGGTACCTCGGCGAGGGGCACGCGGCCGAACTGGCGGCGGCGGACGCCGAGACGGGGGCGATCGTCCTCACCGCGCTCCCCGGCCGCCCGCTCAGCATCCGCAAGCCCGCACCGGAGGAGGAGCGCGAGGCGTACCGGCAGGCGGGGGCGCTGCTCGCGCGTCTGCACTCCGCTCCCGTCGGCGCCACGGCGGGAACAGGAGCGTCGGAGGGAGCGGGAGCCGCGGGTCCAGCCGCGAATGCGGGGGCGGGGCCGGAGGCGACCTGGGCGGCGGATGTCGAGGAGATGCTCAACGGAGCGGCGCTGTATCTGGCCCGGGAGGACGAGGAGTTGCTCCGCGCCATCGCGGAAGAACCGCCGCCGTCCCTCCCCGGCGTGCCGACCCACAGCGATTACCAGCCCCGGAACTGGCTCTGGGACGAACGGCAGCAGCTCCTCCGCCTCATCGGGTTCGAGCGGACCTGCGTCGAGCCGGCGGCGCGGCGCGATCTCGCGGGCCTGGAGTACGGCTTGCTGCAGACCGGTTCTGGCCTGCGCTCCGCGTTCTACGAGGGATACGGACGCGAGCTCACCGACGCCGAGCGCCGTGCCTGTGTCTCGTACGCAGCGGTGGAGGCCCTGATCGCGCTGCGCCGGGGCATCGAGCACCGGGACATCGAGAGCGTCGAGCGCGCCCATTCGATGCTGGCGGCTCTGCGGGCCGAGCGTGCGGAGCAGCGTGTGTGGGGCGGGTGCGCATCATGAGCGACAGCGTCCCGGGGGGACTCCGACGCTGCGGCCGGAGTCCGAGTCGGGCCGATCGTCTGCGGCGGGGCGCGGTGGGAGCGGGACGCGGATCCGAGCAGCGCGCGCGGCTCACCTCGGACCGGCGCCTGAAGGACGAGGGCCGGCGACTGTACTTTCACCGGGGCACACCGAGCGACGACGCCTGAGACCGGCCGACTCCGCACGGCTCCGAGCCCGACTCCGCACGGCTCGGCCCCGACTCTGCACGCTTCGCCGTCCGCTCCCGTCCATGGCGCCCCCGTACGACGCCCCCGTACGACGCCCCCGTACGCCGGACGAGGCACCGGCTGGGCCGAACGGGGTCTCCCCGGACCTCCGGGGCCGGAAAGTGGAATGTCTCCTGACGACCTGTCACCCCGACACGCCGACGGCCCGTCACCTCCGCAACCCGCTCGCAGTACGTCCGGGTGCGATGGATTGATCAACGGGACACCGTGGTCCCACGCGCTCTCACAGGAGGTTTCCCATGCGCAACATCATCCGTCTGTCCGCCGTCGGCGTCGGGCTCTTCGGTGCTCTCGTCCTCGCCTCGCCCGCCATGGCCGAGGGCCCCAACGGCACGATGCAGATGTGCTCCAAGCAGACGAACCCCGGGATTCTCGGCGGGCTCCTGCCCAACGCCGGTAACCAGGCCGAGTCCTGCGTCACCAGCAGCGCCGTCAACCCCGGAAGCTGATCCCCGCGCATCTTCAGCACCCGCCGGGGCGGCCGCGACGCGGCCGCCCCGGTTCGTCTCGTTCGGCCCTTTGCGCAGCCCTTGCGTAGCCCGTTGCCCTACCGGCCGGGCGCACGGGTCGCTGTCGCACTGTCGGGGCCGTACGGGTGCCCGGCGCACGGTCAAGCCGAACGCCCGGGAGTACCGGAGCAGGGTCAGGGCCGGACCTGTATCAGTGCATGACGGCCGTTGGTGCGCCACGCCTCGCCCGAGGCGTCGAGCGCCGCGACGGTCTCGGCCGACAGCCCGGTCACGACGTCGGACTTCAGCGTCCTCAGGGCCGCGACCGGTCCGGGGAAGTGGCCGGTGACCTCGGCGAAGGGCGTGGTCGCGGGCCAGTGCCGGTCGCCCACCAGACGGCGGTAGTTCAGATCGCCCTTGAGAATCGTGAGGGAAGCCGAGGCGAAGTCCTCTCGCAGATCGCCGGGCATCTCCTCGTACGGCAAGGGGGCGCAGAAGAACGGATGCGCGCCGAGCCTCAGCCGCTCATCCCGCATCGCCGCGAAGAGCCGTCCGCCGGTGCCGCCGGCTCGACCTGGCGCGGCGGCCATTCTCCGCAGGCTCGCCAGGACGTCGGCGGCCGTGGCGTCGGAGACGTAGTAGGGCTGCGGCTTGATGTGCAGCGTGACCGTGGCGGCGCGGCCGCTGGTCAGCAGGTGGTCGACCAGGACGAGGTCGGGGATGAGTTCGCGCCCGGCATTGTCGGCGACGATGACGATACGTCCGCCCTGCCGGGCCGAGGGGCTCAGCAGGGCATGCAGGGTCTCGGGGTCGTCGGCGACGAGCGGGCTGCCACCGTCGGTCCGCCCGGCGTCGCCCGCCGTGATGAGAAAGCCGAGGTCCGCACGGTTGCCCCAGAGCGCGGCCCGGAGCAAAGCATCGGTCAGGCCGTCATCGGCATCCGCGAGGGGGGTGCCGGTCCCTACGGTGCCGCTCCCGGCGGTGTGGGTCGCGGGGCCCGGGGGGCCTGTACCCGCGGGGCCGAGGGCATCGAGGGCGGTGAGCTCCTCGTCGACCGTCTCGCTGTTCAACTCGCCGTCCTTGGAAGGCCCGAAGGAATCGATGCCCTGCCATGGTCCCGGCCCGAAGTATCCGACGGCCCCCAGCAGTCGGCGGTAGAAGTAGCTCTCCGCCCACAGGAACGGTGCATCCGTCCACCGCGTGTCGTAGTGCCCCCGGTCCCACGGCCCGGACCACACCGCATGGTCGTGTGCGGTGTCCGGAAGCGGCTCGATCACACCGCTGAGCGTCTCCTCGAGCAACCGGTCGAGTGCCTGCCGCTGACCGGCTCCGAAGGGAAACGTCTCCTTCAGCCGCCGGAAGAGTGCGGGATGACGCTCGTGCCAGACGTTGTACGGGAAGGATCCCGGCTCGTTGCTCACGATGGGCGGCGGGACGCCGTCCTGTCCGGGCGCCGTCCGGGATCGGCTCATCGCAGCACCTTCTCTCGGGGTATGCGCTTCTCTCTCGGTCTCGCGCTCTCTCGGGTACGCACTTCTCTCGGTCTCGCACCAAGGGGCCGCCACCGCCGGCGGGACCTTACAGCCGCATGACTCTGCATCACCTGGTGACACATCAGATCATGACTTGCTGAAGGGATCAGAGGCCGAAATCACTGACGCATCGTCATGAATGAGGACAAGTGATGGGCCAGGCCCGGGGCGCGACGTGAACGCTGCGCATAACCGACGGTGCGTCACCCCGGTCGCAGTAAGCCCGCGTGCGGCTCCGTGATCTCCGCGACACGGTGGGAACAACGTGCTCTCGATCAGGAGGTTTTCATGCGCAAGCTGATTTGCATGTCCGCAGTAGGCGCCGGGTTGTGCGGCGCCCTGTTCATCGCGTCACCCGCAGTCGCCGATGGTCCGGGCGGCGGCGGCAACATGCAGATGTGCTCCCGGCAGGTCAACCCCGGAATCCTCGGCGGCCTGCTCCCCAGCCTGGGTGAGCGCAACGAGTCCTGTGTGTCGAGCACGTCCGTGGGTCCGGCGGGGCGTCCCGCGCAGGGCACCCTCCCCGTGCAGGCCGCCAACCAGGGCCAGGATCAGGGCCAGGGCCTGAACCAGAGCCAGGGCCTGAACCAGAGCCAGGGCCTGAACCAGGGCCAGGGCGACAGCGCTGCGGGCCAGGCGGGGCAGGGCGACGCCGTGAACCTCGGCGAGACCGGGGCCGCGGGCCCCGGTCAGTAGTCACCCCGGTGCAAGCCGGGGCGGCCCACACCGGCCGCCCCGGCTTGTTCCGTGCACCGGGGCGTCCAGGCGCACCGCCCAGGGTCGTCCTGTCCCCGACGCGCGAGCGGGCCCTCGTGCGGTTCACGTCCCGTGTCTGCGCTCCCCGCGCACACCGATGACTTCGGAGGCCGTACCCGGTCTCATCTACAGCCGGCCGTGAAGGCGCACCGGGATGCGCCCACGCCGGCGCCCGGCCGCGTCCGCCCGCCGGCAGGCGGCAGGCGGCAGTACGAGCGAGAGTGCGGAAAAGAGCGGAAAGCAGGGAACACCATGGCAGCCAGTGCACCGGAACCGGTCACCGAACTGGACGAGCGCTACAGCATGAAGGAGGCGTCCGCGATCCGGTGGCCGACCGCGCGCGGCCAACTCGAACGGGCCGAGCTCTTCTGGCTGACGACCGTGCGCCCCGACGGCCGCCCGCACGTCACGCCCCTCCTCGCCGTCTGGGTGGACGACGCACTCCTCTTCTGCACGGGACCGGAGGAGCGCAAGGCCAAGAACTTGCGCACCAACACCCACTGCATCCTGACCACGGGGTGCAACAGACTCAACGAGGGGCTGGATCTGGTCGTGGAGGGAGACGCGGTGCGGGTGACAGACGACGTCGCACTGCAGCAGGCGGCCGCTGCGTACGAGACGAAGTACGGCAAGGACTGGCACTTCGACGTACGCGACGGAGCCTTCCAGCACGAGGCGGGCCGGGCCCTGGTCTTCCGGGTCGCGCCGGCGACGGCCTTCGGCTTCGCCAAGGGCCGGTACGGCCAGACCCGCTGGCGCTTCCCCGCCACCACCGCTGGTTGACCCGAACCGGGACACCCGCCCGAACGCCCCCCGAACCGGGACACCCCTCCGAACCGGGACACCGCCCGAACGCCGGGGGGACGCCCCTCCGAACCGGAACACCCACCCGAACCGGAACACCCGACCCCACCAGGCCAGCCCTCCGAACCGAGGCACCGGCCGAAGCGAGGCCCGGTCGGCACCGGCTCGTATCGGGAACACCCGCTCCCGGAGTCCGAGCACCCCGATCCCCGGCCCCGCTGCGGATTCCGAGCGCCAGACCCCGAGCCCGGGGCGCTCGCCCCACAGACCGGCAAGTCGCCCCGAATCCCCAGCGCCCGACCCGGATTCCGAGCACCCACCCCCGAATGCCCTGCTCTCGCCCCGGGCCCCAGGGCGCCGGCTCGAACCCGGGAGACCCAGGCCGGATCGGTCGGGAGAGTCGGCGCGGGCGGTGCTGCGGGACGCCGGCCCCGGGGCTCAGAGTGACCAGGTGTACTTGCCGCCGCCCACCCATCTGACGACGGCCGGATCGTCGAGATCGATATTCCGGAAGCCCGCGCGCTGGGCCAGTCGGACCACATCGAGCATGTCGTGCGCGGTCCCCACCATCTCCCCGTTGATTTCCACGATGCGGAAGGGCCGATCGCCCGGCATGACCCGCGACACCACGATCGGGGTCCGTGCGTCAGTCATGTTCCCAGCGTGTGACAGCGGCGGCCGCCGCGCATGTCCTCCCCGGCCCGCGACGGCTCACGAACGGGCCGCTCATCGGCCCCGGCAGCGCACGCCCGCGAGGCCATCGCGAAGCCTCCGCCCGTTGCGCGGTGTCCACGCCCCATCGCCCACGGCCACAGCGCAACGTTGAATTCCGGACAACCGTGGGCACTGGGCGAAGGGTCGCGACCGCCGCAAAATCGCCCTACGCGCGGGGAGTTCCGGTCACCGGATCCGGTCCCGGCCGGGAGGCTCGACGGTCTGCGCGGGGCACCCGGGAGGGAGTACTCCCCATGGTGCGATTTGCGCTACGAGAAGACGGGGCATGGGCGCGGGGCAGGGCGCTCGCTCAACGATGCGCGGTTCGGCCAAGACGGGCCAGGGTGTCGACGGATCAGCGGGTTCCCCTTCACCCAGTACCCGGGCCTCCCATCACCCAGCACCCGGGCCCCCATCACACCCAGCACCGGTCCTCCGCCCCGTCGCTGCGACGAACGCTTCCGCCCAGCGCCGGCGGCACCTCGAAGGACCGGCGTGCGTACGACAGGAGAGCGCCTGCGGCACCATCTCGGGCCGGATCCGGCAACGCGCATGGAGCGACCGAAAGGCAGACTTGTAGCTCCTGCCGGGGCCGGTAGGCCCGCCATCGGCCGGCCCGCCGGTTCGCTCGGTACACCTCGCCGGCCACCCCGTACGGGTCCGCGGGCACCCGGCGCGTACGCTCCGCCGCGCGCCCCGGACATATTCGACGAAGTTCTCCGCCCTACCATCGAGCACGAACGCGCCCCCATCCGTATATCTCCATGCACCGAACCGTCCCCTCTGGGCCAGGGGACGGTTCGGTACGCATCAAGCCGGGCCCGACCCCGTACGTCGGCACCCGGCGCGGACGACGAACGGAAAGGGGCCCCTCGTGAGAAACAAGGGCCACAGACGCTCCCGTGTCATCGGTACGGCCATCGCTGCCGTGGCCGCTCTCGCGCTGGGCGGAGGCGGGATCGTACTGCTCAATGACAACGCCTCGGCGGGCTGGGGCGGGGCCCCCGCCCCCACCTCCACTCCGGCCGCCGTACAGCAGGCCGGGCTCACCATCGACTGCCCGGACGTCACGCTCCGCCTCTCGCGGGTACCGCGGCAGGTACGGCCCGCAGTGGACACGGAGCTGGCGCGAATGGACAGCCAGATTGCGGACGCGTACCAGCGGCTCGCCACGTCCCGTACGACGAGCGACCGGCAGTGGGTGAGCACTCGGGTGCTGGCTCCGCTGTCCGATCAGCGCCGCACCGCGCTCGACCGTATCGGCACGGCCCTGGACCGGGCCGGCGACCGCCCGGGATGGCTCGTCTCGCTGGCGTCGTGCACGGTCAAACGGGACCCCGACGTGGGCTCCGCGCAGGGCACCCCCGCCCCGAACGCGACCGCGCCCGCTCCGAACGCCAGTGGCTCCGCGCCGCCCGCCAGTGGCCCCGTCCGATCGGACTTCGTCGACATCAGGACCGTGCGGCCCAACGTCGCCAAGCCCGCCAAGCAACTCGACGCCTCGGTGGGTACGTTCCGGACACGATGCGGACGCAACGGGAACAAGCACTTCAACTCCGACAACGTCATCGCGGCCCCGGGTGTGAGCAACGGCGCCCACCACAAGCACGACTACGTCGGCAACCTCGACACCAACGCGTTCTCCTCGAACGACAGCCTTGCCGCCGCCGGGACCACCTGTTCCAACGGTGACCGCTCCACCCACTACTGGCCCGTGCTCCGTCTGCGCAACGGCCAGCAGGAGGCCGACGCCGACCAGCCCGGCGGCGGTCAGGACGGCAACATCGGCCGCATCCTCCAGCCGGCGTCAGTGAAACTGACCTTCAAGGGCAGCCCGGTCGGAAAGGTCACGGCCATGCCCCGCTTCCTGCGCATCATCACCGGCGACGCCAAGTCGTTCACCAACGGCCCGGCCAACGCCAATGCCTCCTGGAGCTGCACCGGCTTCGAGAACCGGCAGCTCAAGGACAAGTACCCGCTGTGCCCGAGCGGCAGCCGGGTCGTGCGGACGTTCAACTTCCAGAGCTGCTGGGACGGTGTCAACATCGACAGCGCCAACCACCGCACGCATGTGGCCTTCGCCGACCGCAGCGGCGCCTGCCCGCAGGGCTTCCGGGCCATTCCGCAGCTCGTGCAGCGGATCACCTACGACGTGAGGCCGGGCTCCGTCTTCGCCGTCGACAGCTTCCCGGAGCAGCTCCACAAGCCCGTCACGGACCACGGCGACTTCATCAACGTGATGTCCGACGCCCTGATGCGCAAAGCGGTTTCGTGCATCAACGGCGGACGCAACTGCGGCTGACGGCTCGCCGCGGGGGCGCTCCGAAACCGGTGCGCCCCCGCCGCGGCGCCCAGGGCCCCGGCCCGGGCCGCTGAAGCGGCGCACGCACCGCCCGACGCGCCCACCGCGTTACTGCCCGGCGGGGTCTTGACCAGGCCCCACACGGTCGCGGCCGGTCCCCTGGACGCCAGGTGACCGGCCGCGACCGTACGGCAGAAGGGCTGCCGCGAGCAGCAGGGCGAACACCACGGCGATCAGCGGAACACCGGCATGGTCCAGGCCGTCCGCGATCCACCGCTGCGCCGCGGCCGCGCCGTCGACGACCGGGTCGGTCACTGCCGAGCCGCGCAACACCCGGATCTCGTACCAGCCGTAGTACGCGACGTAGGCGCCCACCACCAGCAGCAGGGCGCCGCCCAGGCGTCCGGCGATCGCGCCCAGTCTGCGGATGCCGCCGACCACGGCGGTACGGGTCAGGGCGACCGCCACGGCGGCGGCGCCGGTGATCACGCCCATGCCGAGCGCGTAGCAGAGGAACAGCAGGACCCCCTCCGGCGCCGATCCGCTGCGGAACGCGGACAGCACGATCGCCAGGAATGGTGCGATGGTGCAGCCGATCGAAGCGACGGCGTACGCGGCGCCGAAGAGCGCCATGGACGGCACGGACCGGGTGACGGCGGGGGCGCGGCGGATACGCGGCAGCAGGGACGGCAGGGGGCGGCCGGTGAGGAGCCGGGCTCCGGCCGCGGCGAGCACGGCCCCGAACACGACGGTGAACCAGGGCAGTTGCTGCTGCACCTGTGCCGCACCGGGCGCGACAGCCAGCCCGAAGAGCGCGAACACGACGGCGAACCCCACGGTCATCGCCGCGGTGGCGGTCAGGGCCCGTCCCACGGCCGCGACGCGCGTAGTCGAGCCGTCGCCCAGGACGAGCAGCGAGAGATAGGCGGGCAGCAGGGCGAACCCGCACGGGTTGACCGCGGCGAGCATGCCTGCGGTGAGCGCCAGGGCGAAGGGCAGATCCGTCATCGGTCGCGACCGGCCGCGTCAGCCGACGAGTTTCGAGACGAGACCGTCCAACTCCCCCGGTCCCGTGGGGACTCCGCTGTGCACCACCTCGCCCTTCTCGTCCAGAAGGACGAAGGAACTCTGCTGTGTGATGCCGAACTTCTTCCATACGGCGCCCCGTTCGTCGGCGACATGTGGAAAGCCGCTGACGTTCGTCGAGGAGACGAAGGACTTCATGGGCCCGGTCGTGTCGAGTCCGGCGATGCCGACGACATGGACCTTGCCCCTATAGGTCCGGGCGAGTGCGGCCGCCTGGGGCGCCTGGCCCCGGCAGGTGCCGCACCACGGCGCCCAGAACCACAGCGCAACCGGCTTCCCGGCCAGGGTCGAGCCGTCGAAGGGCTTGCCGTCCAGGGTCGTACCCCGGAACCGCAGGGTCGCGGGAACCCCGTCGGTTCCGGAGTCCGGAGCGCCGTCGTCCCCGGCCTGCGCCCGGCCGTCCGCGGTCCGCCCCCCGCCGTCCGCCTTCTGCGCCCCGTCCCCTACGGATGCCGCTTTGCTGGAGGAGGCCGCACCGGCCCCGCTGTCCGTGGCGCACCCGGTGGTGGCGAACGCGGAGGCAGCGAGCAGAGCGGTGACGAGGACGCGGGCGGGGCGGCGCATGCGCATGGCGGGCTCCCTTGAGGTGTGACGCTCTGAGCTCCCCCTGCTTACCTGAGCTCCCCCAGCTATACGGCCCGGGCGGGGGAAGCGTTCGGTGCCCGGGAGGTCGCTTCACGCGGAGGCGCTGCGCGGGTGGGGCGCTGAGGTGCCGTGCGGGATCACGCTGAGGTCCTGTGCGGTACGGCGGGGAGGCGCGGTGCTGTAGTACGACCGGCCCGGCTGAACAGGCCACCTCCGCCCTGCGTATCTCTGGACACACGTCCGCGGACCAGCGGGCGGAACATGCCCGCCCTGCCGCTGCCGACCCCCAGGAGGACCGTCGCATGAGCGAACCGCACGCCCTTCAACTGCAAGCCCTCCCGGACGGCAAGGCCGAGCTCCGCCTGGTGCTGCGCCTCCGCTGGGAGGACATCGCCCTGCTCGGCCATGAAGCCGGCCGTCTCGCCGCCCAGATGGGGCGTCCGATCAGTCTCGACGAGGCCGCGAGCCACAAGCTGAGCACCCGCCCCGCCCCGGCGTCGCCCAACGGGAAGGAAGCCGGAGCCGCGAAGGAGACGTCCGAGACGCCGTCGGTGGTGCACGCGGTCCGCTCCCAGGAGACACCGCGGCACGCCCTCCAGCAGCCCGGCGAACAGCCCCGCACGGCGTAACCCCCGCCCGCCACAGGCCGGCCGTGTCGGCGGCCGGCCAGGAGGGGACGGGCAGTCGGGACGGAGCCGATGCGCGCAAGCACGGGGACGACGCCCCGTGCACCCCCGACGAGTGCCGCAGGCCTTGCCCGTGCCCGCACAGGCCACCGAGTTGCTCGACCTCAACGTCCGCCATCGACTGGGCGGGCGTCTCCGCGGTCGGCGCCCAGGCACCGAGCTGTAGTGGCAGGGACCGTGCGCGCGGCTGCACGGGTACGGTCCCGCGGGCGGACCGGAAGGCCCGGCCACCCGCACTCGTGCCGGACCGCATCGCGCTTCGGCGGTCCCGGCCCCGGCTCCGCGCACTGTCGGAAGCCGACGATCCCGGCGATGCCGTCCGAGGCGCCGGCCAGGGCGCTGAACGCCACGATCACGGTGAGCCCGGACCAGCGCGCCGCGGGCCGGCACGCCGCGGGCCGGCGCGGCGCAATGCCGTTCCCCGGGGCGCGGGAGGAGGCAGATCCTCCGGGAGCCGGACGGGCCGGTGCCTCAGGGCGCCACGCGAGCCGGGCTCGTACGGTCCTCCGGCTCCAGCCGGGTCAGGGCGTCGATGGCGGGAAGGGCAGCGAGGAGCGCTGCCCGGTCGTCCGGGCACAGCCGGTCCAGCAGTTCCCCGAGGCGCTCGGCGCGGGCCGCTCGGCGGCGGGCCAGCGCCTCGCGCCCGGCATCCGTGATGTGTACGCGGACCACCCGGCCGTCCTCCGGATCGGAGGCCCGCGTCACCAGTCCCGCCCCCTGCAGGCGGGAGATGAGCTGGGTCATCGCGGGCTGGGTGACGCCCTCACGGACGGCGAGTGCGGTGAGACGGCCGGGCCCGGTCCGCTCCAGGGCGCTCAACGTCGACACGGCGGTGAGCGAGAGCCCCACGGGCGCCCCGAGGCGGCGGAAGAGACGGAGGAGGCGTTCCAGTACGGCCGCCGTCTCCGCGGCCACCGGGTCGCCCTCGGTGTTCCGGCGGGTTTCCATAAGCCACTTATGTCACTGAGTTATGCATCTACGAAAGAGACCTACCTCAGCCAGCCGTGAGCCGAGGCTTGGACGAACCGGAAGCCCGCCCTCGCAAAACTGGACGAAATACGGAGGGAGACCCTCCGAGCGGTGTGACTTTGCTCACCGTCCATGCCGCCCACACCCCAACAGCCTCACCCGTCACCGCCGTTCCGCACCCACACCTCCGGGCGCCGACGACGGCCACGGCCGGGGGCTGGAGCAGCCCGAAGCCGGGCATAGGGGAATGGGGCCGAGGCGGCCGGGCGGATGAGGGGAGGATGAGGCGGTCGGCCGCCGATGACGTGAAGAGCGGACCGTCCATGCATGCGTCGCGCCGGACCGGGCAGTCGCCCCGCCGGCAGTGCTCAAGGAAGGCGAGACGCTCATGCTTCCGCTGGTGACGGGCCTGTCGCAGTCCGTGATCCGTCACAGCGTCAGTTGAGCGCCTGGGAACGGCCATCCGCAGTTCGCCTACAGAGAGCATCGTGCAGGCCAAAGGTTGACCATGAGAGCGGCGGATGGAACCTGTGACGTTCCCGTGCGTCTCCACTAATGAACGGACGACGGGAGTTCGCTGTGAGAATCGATCCGGCAGAAACCCGGAATCAATGCCCGCAGTGCGGCGGCCAGATGCAACAGAGCCCGAACGGCGGCTGGCTCTGCGGGAATTGCGGGGCGCAACGTTGAGCAGCGACACGTACTCCACCAACACCTGCCCAGCCTGCGGAGCGCAGATAGACGGTCTGCAGAACCGCTACGTCTGCGGCCTTTGCGGCTGGGTCAGCCCGCCCGACGGCCGGACGCCGGAAGCCTCCGCCGAGGAGTAGCCCCCGCTCCCGTCACAGCGCCCGTCACCGCGGCGCCCGAGCCCCCGTCGGCCCCGGGGGACGCCGCCGCACGACCGTCCGTTCCGTGCGCCGGGACCGGGTCACCGTGAGCTGTCGGGCGTTCGCCCTACGTACCCAGCCATCCGGTCGCTGGCAGGTGCGGGCCGGTCGTGGGACGCTGACATGCGAAGGGAGTGTCCGCCGAGCAGGCCTCGGGAGGACGGATGGGACGTGATGTCCCCGCACGGGTCTTCACCCGCGAAGACCGGCGCGAGTACCGACAGAAGATGCACCGGTGCCTGGACGCCTTCGCCCAGATGCTGCGGGACGAGCGCTTCGAGACCGGGCGCCCGCAGGTCGGCCTGGAGATCGAGCTCAACCTCGTCGACGACTCGGGCGAGCCGTTGATGCAGAGCACCGAGGTCCTGCGGGCCATCGCGGATCCGGCCTGGGCCAGTGAGCTGGGACGGTTCAACCTCGAGATCAACATCCCGCCGCGCCAGCTGACCACCGGCGGCCCCGGCGCCTGGGAGCAGGACGTACGCGACGCCCTCAACCACGCCGAGCACAGGGCCACGACGGTCGGCGCCCACCTGATCATGGTCGGCATCCTGCCCACGCTCCAGCAGACCGACGTCACCGAGGACGCCCTCGTAGACAACCCGCGCTACCGCCTCCTCAACGAGCAGATCTTCCAGGCGCGCGGCGAGGATCTGCGCATCGCCATCGACGGCGTCGACCGGCTGCGCACCTACGCCGACACGATCACACCCGAGGCCGCCTGCACCAGTACGCAGTTCCATCTGCAGGTCAGTCCGGACGAGTTCGCGGACTACTGGAACGCCGCGCAGGCCATCGCCGGTGTCCAGGTGGCTCTGTCGGCCAACTCCCCCTTCCTCTTCGGCAAGGAGCTGTGGCGGGAGACCCGTATCCCGCTGTTCGAGCAGGCCACGGACACACGCGCGGTGGAGCTGAAGGCCCAGGGGGTGCGGCCCCGGGTCTGGTTCGGGGAGCGCTGGATCACCTCGGTCTTCGACCTGTTCGAGGAGAACGTCCGCTACTTCCCCGCCCTGCTCCCCCTGTGCGAACCCGGGGACCCTCTGGAGTCGCTCAAGCACGGTGTGATCCCGGAACTGCCCGAACTCACCCTGCACAACGGCACGATCTACCGCTGGAACCGCCCCGTCTACGCCGTCGTCGACGGCACGCCGCACCTCCGCATCGAGAACCGGGTGCTGCCCGCCGGCCCCACCATGGCCGACACGACGGCCAACGGGGCGCTCTACTACGGGCTGCTGCGGGCCCTGGTGGAAGAGGACCGGCCGGTGTGGTCCCGTATGTCGTTCTCGGCGGCCGAGGACAATCTGCACGCCGCCGCGCTGCACGGCATGGACGCCCGCCTCTACTGGCCGGGAATGGGCGAGGTGCCCGCATCCGAACTGGTGCTGCGGCGGCTGCTGCCCCTCGCCCACACGGGGCTGGAGCGCTCCGGCATCGATGCCGCGTGGCGCGAGCCCATGCTCGGCATCATCGAGCAGCGGTGCGTCACACAGCGCAACGGGGCTCTGTGGCAGGCGGAGATGTACCACCGCATCGAGGAAGCCGACCACGTCGGCCACCACGAGGCGCTGCGCCGTATGACCAGGCAGTACATCGACTACATGCACCTCAACGCCCCCGCACACACCTGGCCCGTCGACTGAGGAACCCCCGGCAGCACAGCGAAAGGTGGGCGCCCTTCGAGCGAAGTGACGGAACAAGCACCACGGCGATGTGTCGCCCCGGCGGACGGGGAAACCCGCCCGCAGCCGCACCCCACACGACGACAGCGTGGCCCGGTCCTCTCCGGGCCATCGGGACGGACGCCTATGAACAGCGGGTACAGGGGTCCCGAGGAATACGGCCGGGACCCGCTCGGAGACTTCCTTTCGCACTTGCTCGGCACCGGGCCGCAGAGCCGCCGGCCCGACTCGCGCCATTTCGACTTCGGACGCCTGATGAGCGAACCGGCGCGGCAGCTCGTGTCGGCCGCCGCCTCCTATGCCGCCGAGCACGGCAGCACCGACCTCGACACCCAGCACCTCCTGCGCGCCGCGCTCAGCGCGGGGCCGACGCGGGCCATGGTGTCCCGCGCCGGTGCCGACCCCGACGCCATCGCGGCCGAGATCGACCGCCGGGCGGGCGAGGGCCCGCCGCGCAGGCAGATCGCCGTCACACCCGCCGTCAAACGCGCCCTGCTCGACGCCCATGACATCGCCAGGTCCACCGGCGCCTCGTACATCGGGCCCGAGCACGTCCTGGTGGCGCTGGCCGCCAACCGCGACTCCACGGCCGGACAGATCCTCAATGCCGCCCACTTCGATCCGCGCTCGGGCGTCCCCGGCGGCATCGCGGCACCGCCCGGCTCCCCCGAGCAACGTACGGCCACGGGCGACCACGGCACGCCCACGCTCGACAAGTTCGGGCGCGATCTCACCGACCTGGCGCGCGGCGGGCGCATCGATCCGGTGATCGGGCGCGAGGAGGAGATCGAGCAGACCGTCGAGGTGCTGGCCCGCAGGGGCAAGAACAACCCGGTGCTCATCGGGGAGGCGGGTGTCGGCAAGACCGCCATCGTCGAAGGGCTCTCCCAGCGCATCGTCGACGGCGACGTCCCCGGCATCCTGCTGGGGCGGCGGGTCGTACGGCTCGACCTGTCCGGCATCGTCGCGGGGACCCGTTACCGCGGGGACTTCGAGGAGCGGCTGACCGCCGTGATCAACGAAATCCGTTCCCACTCCGACGAGTTGATCATCTTCATCGACGAGCTGCACACGGTCGTGGGCGCGGGCGGAGGCGGCTCCGAGGGCGGGCCCATGGACGCGAGCAACATGCTCAAGCCCGCCCTGGCCCGCGGCGAGCTCCATGTCATCGGCGCGAGCACGCTGGAGGAGTACCGGCGCTACATCGAGAAGGACGCGGCGCTCGCCCGCCGCTTCCAGCCCGTGCTCATCCCCGAGCCCAGCCCGGACGAGGCCGTCGAGATCCTGCGGGGCCTGCGCGACCGGTACGAGGCGCACCACCAGGTCCGCTACACCGACGAAGCCCTCCTGGCCGCCGTCGAGTTGTCCGACCGCTACCTCACCGAGCGGTTCCTGCCCGACAAGGCGATCGACCTGATGGACCAGGCGGGGGCGCGGGTCCGGCTGCGCTCCTCCACCCGGGGCACGGACATCCGGTCCCTGGAACGCGACGTGGAGCAGCTCCGCCGGGACAAGGCGCAGGCGGTGGCCGCCGAGGACTTCGAGACGGCCGTACAAGTCCGGGATCGAATCGCCGAGTTGGAGAAGAGGATCGAGGAAGGCAAGCGCAAGGAGCAACCGAGGGGGGACCGCATCCCCGAGGTGACCGTCGAGGACATCGCCGACATCGTCTCGCGGCAGACCGGCATCCCCGTCAGCAGCCTCACCCAGGAGGAGAAGGAGCGTCTGCTGGGCCTGGAGGAGCAGCTGCACCAGAGGGTCATCGGGCAGGACGAGGCCGTCACCGCCGTCGCGGATGCGGTGCTGCGCTCCCGCGCCGGACTGTCCAGCCCCGACCGGCCCGTGGGCAGTTTCCTCTTCCTCGGTCCGACGGGCGTCGGCAAGACCGAACTCGCCCGAGCGCTGGCGGAGGCACTGTTCGGGAGCGAAGACCGGATGGTCCGGCTCGACATGAGCGAATACCAGGAGAGGCACACGGTAAGCCGGCTGGTCGGAGCACCTCCGGGGTACGTGGGCCACGACAGTGCCGGGCAGTTCACGGAGGCGGTGCGCAGGCACCCGTACTCCCTGCTGCTGCTGGACGAGATCGAGAAGGCACACCCGGACGTCTTCAATGTGCTGCTGCAGGTGCTGGAGGACGGGCGGCTCACCGACTCCCAGGGGCGGACCGTCGACTTCACCAACACGGTCATCGTCATGACCAGCAACCTGGGCTCGGAGGCCATCTCCGGCCGCGGCGGAACGCTGGGCTTCGGCGCGGGCGGCGACGGGGAGGCGGAGGAGGAGGCACGGCGCGAACGGGTCCTGCGCCCGCTGCGCGAGCACTTCCGGCCGGAGTTCCTCAACCGCATCGACGAGATCGTGATTTTCCGTCAACTCACCGACGAACAGCTCCGGCGCATCACCAGCATGCTGCTCGACGAGACGCGGCGGCGTCTGCGCGCCCAGGACGTGACGGTCGACTTCACCGCGGAGGCGGTCGACTGGCTGGCCCACCGGGGCTACCAGCCGGAGTACGGGGCCCGGCCACTGCGGCGCACCATCCAGCGCGAGGTGGACAACCACTTCTCCAGGCTGCTCCTCAGCGGCAGGCTCCAGCCGCACGGTCATGTGGTGGTGGACGTGGCGGACGGGAAGCTGACCATGCACCGGGGCCCCGCGGAGGAGCCGGAGGCCCAGGCGGAGGCGGGTTGGACGGGCTGAACCTGCTGAAGGGCTGGACGGCTGGACGGGCTGAACCTGCTGGACGGCTGAACCTGCTGGACGGCTCGTGGGCCGGCCGTCGGGTTGACTGTCCTGACTCAACCGCCCTCCGAGACGGCGCAGTTGCCGATCCCTGCACTACTCCGTGCTCCCGCCACCCGTACGGTCGTCGTCCGGAGTCCCCGCGCCGCGGACCCTCCAGTGTGCGGCGGCGAACGGGGCCAGGTCCGCGTCGATTCCCGCCGCGACCAGGCCCGTCCCCGGGGGCATGGCGGCCCAGTAGGGGAAGGGGGCACCCGTCCCGGCGTGATCCGTCAGCACCCACGTGGCGCGGGCGCACTCGGCCATCAGCTCCTTCAGCGCGGCCTGTTCGGCGTCCGGGCAGTTGACGCCGCGCTCCGGATCGAGTCCTTCGGCACCGAGGAACGCGAGATCCGGGCTGATCCTGCGCAGGGCCTGTTCCGTCCTCGTACCCGCCAGGGTCGCGTGGGGCCGCCGCAGTGTGCCGCCCAGGACGACGACCTCCACGACGGCATCGACCAGTTCGAACAGGGTGGCCAGACCGTTGGTGACCACGGTGATGTCGGTGCGGTCGCGCAGTTCGCGGGCCAGCCGCTCGACGCCGCGCCCGGCGTCGAGCAGCACCACCGCGCCGTCGTGGACCAGGGCTGCCGATGCCGCCGCGACCGTGTCCGGCCCGCCCGGCGGTCCGCCGCCGGTACCGCGCCGCTCCGCACCGAGCGGGTCCACCGCCCCGCCGTAGGTGCGGGTGATCCGGCCGCGGCGCGCAAGGACGGCCAGATCCCGGCGGATCGTCGACAGGGAGACTTCGAACTCCGCCGCCAGGGCGTGCACGCTCAGCTCGTCGTCGCCCAGGAGCTGCACCAGGCGCTGCCGCCTGTCCCTGGTGGAGGAGCGCTCCCGACCGGCCACCTCACGGTCCCCTTCCGCCGGAGACCCGGCATCGGAGGCGACTTCTTGCGCGATTCACGCAATTCCGACGTTAGCAGGGCGTCCCGTCCACCGGAGAGCCCGCAGAGCCCGCTGCCACCCGCGCCCACGTCGCCGGGCCTGTGCGAGGATCCCCCGCGGTGCGCGCGGGTGATCGCGTGCCTGGACGGTCCCACCGCGGAAGGTGACGATGTACGCGATATCCCTGGGCGACGACGGCGCGAAGCTGCGCCCGCTGGAGCCGTGGCGGGCCGAGGAGTTCCTGGCCCACATGGACCGGGGGCGGGAGTTCATCGGACGGTTCGTCGGGCTGCCGGACGTCGTCACGGACCTGGAGTCGAGTCGTTCATACCTCCAGAGGTACGCGGAGAAGACGGCAGCCGACACGGGCCGGATCCACGGCATCTGGTCGGACGGCACGTTGGTCGGCGGAGTCCTCATCCGGACGATGGACGTCGAGCAGGGCACCGCTGAGGCGGGCTGCTGGCTGGAACCGTCGGCGGCGGGCCGGGGCCTGGTCACCCGGGCCGCGCGCGTGATCATCGACTGGGCCGTCCGCGAGCGGGGCATCCACCGCGTGGAGTGGTGGGTCTCGTCGGGGAACGCGGCCAGCATCGCTGTGGCCCGCCGACTCGGCATGCGGCGGGACGGCGTGCTGCGGGAGAACCACCTGTACCGCGGAGAACGGCACGATACGGAGATCTGGTCGGTCCTGGCGCCGGAGTGGCAGGCGGACGAGCCGCAACCGTGAGCCGAGAGGTGCGGCGGCCGTGCAGGCGGCAAGCGCGTCCGGCGCGGCCCGTTGCGGCCGGGCCGCTTCGTGGACGTGACTGTCGGCGGGGGTACGCCGCCGGGCGTGCGCCGGCACGGTCCCCCGGGTGCAGGGCACTGTCTTGCGGCGCGCGTCGTTCCCGGCGTCGCCCCCCCCGCGAGGACGGCCGTCAGGCACCGGCGCCGTAGCCGGGGAAGCCGGTTCGTTCGAAGGCCACGGCGGCGGCCCCGACGACGCCGACCCGGTCCCCGGTGCGGGCCGCCACGATGCGTACGGCGCCGGCCGCAGGCCCCATGGCCTGCTCGCGCACGAGGCGGCGTACGGGCGCGAGAAGTTGTTCACCGGCGCGGGTCACGCCCCCGCCGAGCACAACGCGTTCGGGCTCGAAGACGTTGACGAGCGAGGTGATGCCACAGGCCAGTGCCTTGGTGGTGGCGATCCACACCTCGGCTGCGACGGGATCGCCCGCTCCGGCCTCGTACGACACATCGGCCGCGGTGAGCGGCTCGTACGCGACGAGTGCGGTCGGCCGTCCCGCGGCCTCGGCGTCGGCGACGGCTTCGCGGGCCCGTTCGGCGATCGAGGTGCCGGAGGCGTACGCCTCCAGGCAGCCGGTGCGGCCGCAGCCGCGGCAGTGGCGCCCGGTGCGGTCGACCGTCACATGGCCGAGTTCGCCACCGTTCCCGGCCGCGCCACGGTAGGTGCGGCCGTCGATCACGACGCCGCCGCCTACTCCGGTGGACAAGGTCAGATAGAGCATGTGCCGGGCACCGGTGCCCGCACCGAAGCGGTGTTCGCCCGCCGCGGCGGCCGTCGCGTCGTTGTCCAGGACGGCCGGTCTGCCGTAGCGCTCCTCGGCGAGGCGCGTGACCGGCACGTCGATCCAGCCGGGGAGGTGCGGCGGGCGGAGGACGATGCCCGCGGCGGGGTCGAGTGGGCCACCGCAGCCGATGCCGGTGGCGGAAATGCGCCGCGGATCGGTCCCGGACTCGTCGATCGCCTTGCGGCCGAGGTCGAACAGCCGGTTGAGCACGGCCCGCACCCCTTCCTGGACGAGGGTGGGTGCCACCAGGAACGAGCGCACCCCGCCGTCCGCGCCGACGACCCCGGCCGCCAGCTTGGTCCCACCGATGTCCAGCCCGAGGACCGCGTCCGGGGCCCGGTCGGCCGGGTCGTCTCCGTCCGCCCGGCCCTGGTGAGGGTGTGCCATGGGTCTTCATCCGTCCGGTGTCGTCGTCTCGTGCACGGCGTGCCCGTAGGGCGAGCCTGCCATGGCGGTGCCCCGACCGGGCGTGCTCGCACCGGATCACCCACGCCGGACCATGCGTATCGCGCGCACCGCATCGCGCACCTCGCACCGCATCGCGCACCTCGCACCGCATCGCGCGCACCGCATCGCGCACCTCGCACCGCATCGCGCGCACCGCATCGCGCACCTCGCACCGCATCGCGCGCACCGCATCGCGCACCTCGCACCGCAT
>NZ_JBFAYQ010000010.1:55942-105576 GCF_040681345.1 Streptomyces sp. NPDC051776
TCGCGCGCACCGCATCGCGCACCTCGCACCGCCGAGCCGCACGGAACGCGGTCCCGCCTGACGGGTCCGTGCCCACGTCATGCCGTCCGCGCCCGGTCAGGAGACACCGGCACCGCGCCACAGCAGCAGGATCACGTCCATCCCGGCGACGCCCACTGCCACGCCGAAGGGCACCCGGGGCCGGGTCCTCCCCAGCAGCGCCGCTCCGATCACGGCTGTCCCGACACCCAGGAGGCAGACCGCGCCCGCCGCACCGACGGGCCCAGGGGCCGCGAGGATCAGCAGCGCCGACGCTGCCACGAGAGGTACCGGCAACAGGAGCCGCACCCGCCCCGGCCCGAGCCGCTGCGGCCAGCCGCGTACCCCGGCCTCGAGATCGTCGCCGATGTCCGGCAGCACATCGGCCAGATGGGCTCCCACGCCGAGGAGTGCGCCCGACGCCACCAGCCACCACGGGGGCCACGGGCCGCCGGGCAGGGACAGGGCGACGAACACCGGAAGACTCGCAAAGCCGATGGCGTACGGCAGCCAGGACCACCGTGTCGCCTTCAGCCCGAGGTTGTACGCCCAGGCCGCCGCCACCCCCGCAAGGTGCGCCGCCCCGGCGAGCGGCCCGGAGGCGAGCGAGAGCGGTACGCAGAGGGCGAGGGCGGTCAGCGCCGCGCACCGAACGAGCCGGGCCGGCACCGTACCCGACGCCACCGGTTTGGCGGAGCGACCCACGGCTGCGTCGCGCGCGGCGTCGACCGCGTCGTTGGACCAGCCGACCGAGAGCTGGCCCGACGCCACCGCGCCCGCCACGAGGGCGCACCCCCCGGCGCTCCTCCCCACGCTCACGGCCAGCCCGGTGACGAGGAGGGTCACCGCGGCGCTGGGCACGGGGTGACATGCCATCAGCAGCGCACGGACCAGCCGGGTTGCGGTGTCCGTGCGACGGACCGCGGCGGCTGATGGAGCGTCATGAGTGCGGAGTTCTTCGGATGCCACCGCAGGATCCTATGGATAGGGAAGCCGCCGCGGTGGTCAGGCTGTTGGCCCGGACGAGTGACCGGCGGCATGGCCCGCGGGCGGGCGGGGGAATCCGTTGAGGTCCATCCACGCCGCCCCATCGGAGAAGCCGGATGAGCCGTATCGCCGCCGTCCACGGGGTGCTGGCACCGCACCGTCACCGGCAGCGGGAGATCACCGACCTGATGGCCCGTACGTGTCTGCCGGACGGCGCGGGCCGGGCCGTGCTCGACCGTTTCCACGCCTCGGCACGGGTCCGCACCCGCCATACGGTGCTGCCCCTCGACGCGTACGGTGCGCTCGACGGATTCGGGGCGGTCAACGACGCGTTCATCACCGCGGCGGTCGAGCTCGGCGCGGAGGCGGTCGAGGGCGCGCTGCACGCGGCGGGGATCTCGCCGCACGACGTGGACCTGCTGGTGTTCACCTCCGTCACCGGCATCGCGGCGCCGTCCGTCGACGCGCGCCTCGTCGGGCGGCTCGGCCTGCGCCCGGACCTCAAGCGCCTCCCCGTCTTCGGACTCGGCTGTGTCGCGGGAGCGGCCGGGCTGGGCCGTCTCCACGACTACCTCCGCGGCTGGCCGGACCACGTCGCGGTGCTGCTGTCCGTCGAGTTGTGCTCGCTGACGTTCCAGCGCGACGATCCCTCTCCCGCCAACCTCATCGCCGGAGGGCTGTTCGGTGACGGCGCGGCCGCGGTCGTCTGCTGCGGCGGCGAGCGGGTGCCGGCGCCCGGGGGCCCGGTCGTCGTGGCCTCGCGCAGCCGCCTCTACCCGGACACCGAGCGGGTGATGGGCTGGAACATCACCGCCAGCGGGTTCCGGGTGGTGCTCGACTCGACCGTCCCCGACGTCGTACGGCGGCATCTCGCCGACGACGTCGACGCCTTCCTGGGCGACCACGACCTGAAGCGCCACGACATCGCCGCATGGGTGTGCCACCCGGGAGGCCCGAAAGTGCTGGAAGCCGTCGCCGAGGCGCTCGACCTGCCGGAGGGCGCGCTCGACGTCACGTGGCGGTCCCTGGAGCGGATCGGCAACCTCTCCTCCGCCTCCGTGCTGCACGTCCTGCGCGACACGCTCGCCGAGCGGTGTCCGCCGCCCGGTACACCGGGGCTGCTGCTCGCCCTCGGTCCCGGCTTCTGCTCCGAACTCGTGCTGCTGCGCTGGTAGATGAGGGAGACGTGGTGATCTGGTACACGGTGCTGGTGCTCGCGGTCGCGGCGGAGCGCTTGGCCGAACTCGTCCTCGCCCGCCGCAATGCGAGGTGGAGCCTGGCGAACGGCGGCTCGGAGTCGGGGCGTTCGCACTACCCGGCCATGGTGCTGCTGCACACGGGCCTGCTGACCGGGTGCCTCGTCGAAGTATGGGTGGGCGCACCGGAATTCATGCCGGCCGTCGGCTGGTCGATGCTCGGGGTCGTCGTCGCCGCGCAGGCATTGCGCTGGTGGTGCATCGCCACCCTGGGACGGCAGTGGAACACCAGGGTGATCGTGGTCCCGGATCTGCCGCTGGTGACCGGCGGGCCCTACGGCTGGCTGCGCCACCCCAACTACGTGGCCGTGGCCGCCGAGGGCACCGCCCTCCC
The DNA here is from genome assembly GCF_040681345.1 of Streptomyces sp. NPDC051776. Classification (NCBI taxonomy): domain Bacteria; kingdom Bacillati; phylum Actinomycetota; class Actinomycetes; order Kitasatosporales; family Streptomycetaceae; genus Streptomyces; species Streptomyces sp. NPDC051776. Next base: position 58,538 of record NZ_JBFAYQ010000010.1, read on the forward strand.
CCTCGTCCACGGCGCCTGGGTCACCGCCGTCGTCTTCACGCTGTGCAACACCTTGTTGCTCAGTACGCGCATCCGCTGCGAGGAGGCCGCGCTCTCTACCGCGCGGGGCGCCCGCGCGTGATCGATGTGCTGGTGGCGGGCGGCGGCCCGGCGGGGCTCGCCGCAGGCATCCACGCCGCTCTCGCCGGCATGGAGGCGGTGGTGATCGAGCCCCGGGCCGTACCCGTCGACAAGGCCTGCGGCGAAGGCATCATGCCGAGCGGCGTGGCGGCGCTGCGCGCCATCGGCGCGCACGTCGGCGGTCACGGCCTCCGCGGCATCCGCTACCTGGACGCCCACCGGTCCGCCGATGCGCGCTTCCACGGCGCCCCGGGCCTCGGTGTCCGCAGGACGGTCCTCCACGCAGCCCTCGCACACCGCGCCCGCGAACTGGGGGTCGGCGTGGTGGAGGGCCGGGTCGACGGAGCGGACCAGGGCGAGGAATGGGTGGCGGCTGCAGGGCTGCGGGCGCGCTGGCTGATCGCTGCGGACGGCCTGCACTCCCCTCTGCGCAGAGCGCTGGGACTCGACCTGCCGGGCCGGGGGGCACCGCGCCGCTACGGCCTGCGGCGCCACTACCGAGTGAGGCCCTGGACGGACCACGTGGAGGTGCACTGGTCGCCTTGGGGCGAGGCGTACGTGACGCCCGTGGGCGAGGACTTGGTGGGGGTCGCAGTACTGAGCCGGGAGCGGTGCGGCTACGACCAGCATCTCGCGCGCTTCCCACGCCTGGCTCCCCTGCTCGGTGCGCGCCCGGCGACGCCGCTGCGCGGCGCGGGGCCGATGCGGCAGCGCGTACGCGGACGGGTCGCGGGACGTGTTCTGCTCGTCGGCGACGCGGCAGGCTATGTCGACGCGCTGACCGGCGAGGGCATCGCCCTCGCGCTCGCCTCGGCGGAGGCCGCCGTGCGCTGCCTGTCCACCGGGCGGCCCAGCTCCTACGAGGCGGCGTGGCGCAGGCTGTCCCGCCGGCACCGCGCGCTGACGTGCGCGCTGCTGGGGCTGAGCGGGCGCGCCGGCACAGCGCGTCTGATCGTGCCCGCTGCCTCGGCGCTGCCTCCGGTGTTCCGGGCCGCGGTCCGGGCACTCCAGTGAGGCCTCGAACCCGGAGCGGCGGACGGCGCGGGGAGGGGCCAACGTGAGCCGCCGCATCTGGACGCGGACCGCCGCATCTGGACGCGGACCGCCGCATCCGACGTGAGCCGCCGGACCCGAAGTGAGCCGCCGGACCCGAAGTGAGCCGCCGGATCCGATGCGGTCAGCGGCGCGGCAGCCGGTGCACCTCGACCTCGCCCAGCACGCCCGCCGTCACCTCGGCGGTCATGTACGTGCAGTGCGGCTGGCGCCTGCGGTCGGTCGGCGAGCCGGGATTGAGCAGGCGCAGCCCGCCCTCGGCCGTGGTGTCCCACGGAATGTGGCTGTGCCCGAAGACGAGCACGTCCAGGTCCGGGAAGCGGGCGGCGCAGCGGCGCTCCCGCCCCCGGGACGGGCCGGTCTCGTGGACGACGCCGAAGCGCAGTCCGTTTAGTTCGGCGTACGCAACCTCGGGCAGCCGGGTCCTCAGCTCGGCGCCGTCGTTGTTGCCGTACACCGCGATCAGACGCTTCGACCGCGCCTGGAGGAGGTCGAGCGTAGCGGCGTCGATCCAGTCGCCTGCGTGGATGACCACATCGGCCCGGTCGACCGCGGCGAGAAGCCGGTCCGGGAGGGCCTGGGCGCGGGAGGGGAGGTGGGTGTCGGAGGTCAGCAGCAGGTGCACGCCCCAACCGTAGAACGGACGCCCCCCGGGTGCTGCCGAAGTACGGGGAAGCGATCACCGGTTGCTCGACGGACGCCGGCCCTCACGGGGGCCGTACGGGGCGGACACCTCCCTACATGTACGGGCCCTACATGTATGGGACGGACAGCTCGTACGTGTACGGGGCGGACAGCTCGTACGTGTACGGGGCGGACACCTCCCACGTGTACGGGACGGACACCTCCTGCGGCTCGCCTGCAGCCGTCGCCTCCCCCGTACAGCGCGGTCGACGCGCGTCCGGATGAAACCCGCCGTCCGACCGCGGTCGCCCTGCGCGGCGGATCCGCGGCGCTCTCCTGCCCGTCGGTGATGATGGCGGGCATGGCGTCCACCGGTCCCGGCCTCGGCCCCCACGTCGATCACGGCCCCCTTCTCGACAGCAACGTGCATCTGTGGGACCAGGCCGCGAACCCCGTCTACTGGCTCTCCGACCGCACGATGCTGCGCCATGTCATCGGCAATTACGACGCCCTGCCCGACCGCTACACCCTTGCCGACTACGCGCGCGACACCGCTGGCCGTGGCGTGACCGGCGTGATCTGGTCGGACGCCGGGGCCGCCGACCCGATCGCCGCGGCGGCCTGGGTGGCGGACCAGCAGGCCGGAGACGGACCGGTCAGAGGGCTCGTCACCCTCGGCGATCCCGCCTCGCCCGGATTCGCCGTTTTTCTGCGCCGCTGCCGGGACGTACCGCTGATCACCAGCGTGCGGGTGCGCCTGGGCGGCGTCCTCGCGGGCACCGGTACACCTGGAAGCCGGGGACCCGCGGGCAACGCCCACCTCGTTCGTACGCATCTGGCGCTGCTCGCGGAGAGCGGTCTGGTCGCCACGGTGGAAGCCACCGGCGAGCAGTTGGGCGATGTGGCCGCGCTCGTGGAGCAGCACCCCGGACTGCGCTTCGTCGTGGACCACTTCGGCTGGCCCACCGATCTGAGCACGTCCGGGCGGCGTGAGCACCTGGCGCGGCTGGCGCGCATCGCACAGCACCCCAACGCCGCCACCCGCATCGACGCCCTGGGGACGGTCTTCGGCAACTGGACGCCGGGCCAGCTCAGTTCGTGGCTTCCGGCCGTGGTCGAGACGTTCGGCCCCGACCGGTGCATGCTCGGCTCGGACCTGCCCATCGAACACCTGCGGTCGGGTTTCGACGCGGTGTACGACGCCTACGAGACGATCTTCGCGGACCTCTCCTCGGCCCACCGCCGGATGCTCTTCCACGACACCGCCCAATCCTGGTACACCCCCGCCTGAGCTGCGGAGAAAACGGTTTCGTTGCGCCCTTGAGCATCCGGCCCCCTTGCGCCGTACCTCTTCTCAGCCGGCCGAATGGACCGGCCGAGAGGAGAGGAGCGACTCGTGTCCGTGCAGCGGAGCCCGGCACAACCCGTCCTGGTGGAGCCGAGGAAGATCGTGGTGGACGGAGTGGTACGGGAAGTCTCCGTTCCCCCGCTCGTACCACCGGCAGTCAGCGGCAGTCTCGCCGACATCCCGTTCGACAACGCGGCCGAGGCCCCGGCCGAGACCGTACTCAGCCGGAAACAGCCGGACGGCACCTGGCGGGACGTCACCGCTGCCGAGTTCGCCGCCGAGGTGCTGGCCACCGCGAAGGGGCTGATCGCGCACGGTCTCCGCCCCGGCGACCGGCTCGCGATCATGGCCCCTACGACCTACGAGTGGACGCTCCTGGACTTCGCCGCCTGGGCCGCCGGGCTCATCACCGTCCCCATCTACCCCACGTCCTCGGCCGAGCAGACCCGCTGGATCATCCGTGACACGGGAGCCGTCGGCTGCGCCGTCGAGGGCGTGGACGAGGCGCTGCTGATCGACGCCGAACTCGACCGGCTGCCGGGCTTCGCCCACCTGTGGCAGTTCGACGCGGGTGCCATCGAGGAACTCACCGAGTCGGGGCGGGACGTCTCCGAGAGCGAGGTGGCGGCACGCCGCGCCGCGCTCTCGCCCGAGTCCGTGGCAACCCTCATCTACACCTCTGGGACGACGGGCACCCCCAAGGGCTGTGTACTGACGCACGGCAACTTCCTGTCCGAGGTGGACAACGCCATCGAGCTTCTGCACCCCTGCTTCAAGTCGGTGACCGACGAGCCCGCGTCCACCCTGGTGTATCTGCCGCTGTCCCACGTATTCGGACGGATGGTCACCATCGCCTGCCTGCGCGCCCGCGTACGGCTCGGGCACACCCCGAGCCTGAAGACCGAGCCGCTGCTGGCGGACCTCGCCGCCTTCGAGCCGACGTTCCTCCTGGTCGTGCCCTACGTGCTGGAGAAGGTCTACAACACGGCGCGGGCTACGGCCGAACGCAGCCGCCGCGCCGCCTCGTTCGACCGCGCCGCGCGCATCGCCGGCCGGTGGGGCGAGGCCCACGAGGCGGAGGAACACGGCACGGGCAGTGGCCCCGGTGTGGGCCTCCGGGCGGCCAGGGCGCTCTACGATCCGCTGGTCTACCGCCGGATCAGGGCCGCACTCGGCGGCAAGGTCAAATACGCCATCTCCGGCGGCTCCCCGCTCGGCCACCACCTCGCCGCCTTCTACGCGGGCGCGGGCATCGAGATCTTCGAAGGCTACGGGCTGACGGAGTCCACGGCCGCGGCCACCGTCACGCCACCGCTGAAGCCCCGGCTCGGTACGGTCGGATGGCCGCTCCCGGGCACGGCCGTCCGTATCGCCGAAGACGGCGAAGTCCTCATCCGCGGCGGTCAGTTGTTCTCCGGATACTGGAACTCCAAGCTGCGCGCTGCCGTGCCGTTCACCGTCGGCCTGCCCCCGTCCTCGCCCTCGCTGCACGGCGACAGGGACGCCACGCTCCTGAACGAGGGCGAACGGTGGTTCCCCACCGGCGACATCGGTGAACTCGACGCCGACGGCTACCTCACCATCACCGGCCGCAAGAAGGAGATCATCATCACCGCGAGCGGCAAGAACGTCGCCCCGGCACCGCTGGAGGACCGGCTGCGGGCGCACTCGCTGGTCGGCCAGTGCATCGTGATCGGCGACAACCGCCCGTACATCGTCGCCCTGCTCACCCTCGATCCGGACGGCCTGAAGCACTGGAAGATCATCCACCGCAAGGAGCAACTGTCGCAGGAGGAGCTGGTGTTCGACACCGCGCTGTGCGCCGAAATGCAGCAGGCAGTGGCAGAGGCCAATGCGTCGGTCTCACGTGCCGAATCGATCCGCCGGTTCAGCATCCTCCCCGTCGACTTCACGGAGGAGAGCGGGCATCTGACCCCGTCGATGAAGATCAAGCGGGAGGCGGTCAACCGCGACTTCGCCAAGGAGATCGAGGCACTGTACGAGCCGTAGAGCTGCGTGGTGCCGGCCGTAGAGGTGCGAGGCCGCGAGGCGCGGAGCGGCTCAGGTGCAGCGGAGGTGCGGAAGTGCCGGAGAGACACGGCGCCATGCACGTTCCCCCGGGGTCGTGCCCGCCGGCCAACGGCCGGCGGGCACGACCGTGTCAGCCCGTCAGGGCCCGCAACGGCTGCTGCGGCTCGTAGTCGTAGTCGTACGCGGGGGGCGCCGGGTACAGCGTGGCCTGCAGCGCGGTCATCAGCCTCTGCACGTCTTCGTACGGCCGGACCACGAGGCGCAGGAACTGGCTACTGCTGCCTAGCTTGTTGCCGCACTCCCGGACGAACACCCCGTGCTCGGCGAGGAGCCGGTCCCTCAGCACCGCGCCGTCGACTCCGTCGGGAAGCTTGACCAGGAGGAAGTTGCCCTGGGAGAGGAAGACCACCAGTCCGGGGAGGCCGGCGAGAGCGAGGGACATGTTGGCCCGGTCGCGTGAGACCAGGGTGAGGCTGTTGCGGTAGGGCGCCGCGTACTCCTTCAGCATGAAGACGACGGTCTCGGCGAAGGAGTTGAGGTTCCACTTGGGAAGGGCCTTGCGGACGGTGCCCGCCAGGGCCGGGTTGGCGACGAGGTAGCCGAACCTGATGCCGTGCAGCCCGAAGTTCTTGCCGAGGCTTTTGAGCACGATCACATTCGGCCGTACGGCCGCCTCCGAGGCGACGGATGCGGACCGCTCGGCGTCGACGAAGTCGATGAACGACTCATCGATCACGACTAGATCCAGGTCCACCAGTTCGTCGAGCAGCCAGAGGATCTGCTGCCGTCTGAGATAGCCGCCGTCGGGGTTGTTGGGGTTGCACACCACGGCCGCACGGGAACCGCGGCGGCGGATGAACTTCACGTACTCCTGGAGGTCGAGAGCGAAGTCCTGGTCCTCGCGCAGCGGGAACATGTCCACCCGCTTGCCGGTCTCCATCGGCTGGTCCGTCCAGCGGCCGAAGGTCGGGATGGGGACGGCGAGGCTCTCCTTGACGAGCAGGTGGTCGAACCAGGTGATCAGTTCTGTGGAACCGTTCCCCATGGCGACTGTCTGCGGATTCAGTCCCAGCACGCTGCAGAGCTCTGCGGTGATGGTGTCGGTGTCGCTCGGGTAGTACGTGAGCGTCGACTCCAGGGAGTCCCTAAGCCGCGCGAACACCTCCGGGGTGGGGAAGTACGGGTTGCACGGGATGCAGAAGTCGAGCCGCTCCTGCGGCTCACCGCGGACGGCCGGGCCCGACCGGCTGGCGCCGGATTCCGGCGCCAGCCGGTTGAGCATGGCCCAGGACGGGCTGTGCGCGCTGCTGCGCAGCAGCCCCATGTCGAAGGGCTGGGACACAGTGCCGGTCCCCTACGGCAGCAGGCCGCCGTCGGCGGCCTGCCCGCGACCGGACCCGTTGCGACCGACCCCGTTGCCACCGGCCCGGTTACCATCGCCGACCTGGTCGCCGCCACCGATCTGGTCGCCGCCACCGATCTGGTCGCCACCGGCCTCGTCACCGGCACCGGCATCGCCGCCGCCCTGGTCCGCGCCGCCGGAGCCGATCTCGGCACCCGTGGCCTCCAGAGCTGTGGTCACCGGCTGGAAGAAGGTCTCGCCGCCCCGGGTGCAGTCGCCGCTGCCACCCGAGGTGAGTCCGACGGCCGCGTCACCGGAGAACAGCGAACCGCCACTGTCACCCGGCTCGGCGCACACATCGGTCTGGATCAGACCGTTGACGATGTCGCCGTTGCCGTAGTTCACCGTGGCGTCGAGACCGGTGACCGTGCCGGAGAAGACGCCCGTCGTGCTGCCGCTGCGCGTCACCTCCATGCCCACACTCGCCTCGGCGGCCTGCGTGATCTCCTGCTGGGTGCCGTCCTGCAGGTCGACCGAGCTGGGCGCCTCGGTGTTGGGGTCGTCGTAGGTCACGAGGGCGAAGTCGCTCACGGGGAACTGCGATTCGGCGACCGTGCCGAGCGGCTCGTTGCCGGCTTGGTCGCTCGCCCACGTCTCCGAGGCGTTGCCGCAGTGACCCGCGGTGAGGAACGCCGGAGCGCCCTGCACGGTGACGTTGAAGCCGAGGGAGCAGCGGGAGCCGCCGCCGAAGATCGCGTCGCCGCCCTCAGCGAACGGCTTGAACTCACCGGCCGACCGCTTGACGGTCACCATGCCGCCCATCTGGCCGGTCGCAGAGGTGAGAGTGTCCCATTTGTCTCCGGTGACCGTTCTGTCGGCGGTCACCACGACCTTGTTCGTCTTCGGGTCGATGGACCAGGCCGTGCCGGGCACGGAGGCCGTGGAACCGAGCGTGCGGGTGGCGCCTCGCAGCTCCGCCGTGCTGTTCTCGACGATCCGCGCCTCGGCGCCCTTGGTCCGGGCCGCCTCCGCGGACTTCTCGTCCAGCACGTTCATCACCAGGCGGTCCCTGCCGCCGTCGTAGTACCAGCCGGCTGCGTCCTGCCCGAGGTCCTGGGCAAGGGTGGAGCCCAGCAGCGCCGCAGCCCGGGGAGCGAGAGCCTTGGGGCTGGGCTCTTCCTCCGTGCTCGCGTTGGCGTTGGGCAGAATGATGGCCGCTGCCACAACGGCGATCGCGCCGGCTCCGGCTATCGCGCCGGTCCGCTTGTTCACACGTCGGTGATTCAACTCACTGACCTCCAGTGGGGGACGAGTCTGCCCCTACTCATACGGATGCCGGCCGCCAGATCCTCAATGGGAACCGAAATCCGCCGTTCGGGCCGCTGAGCCGAGAGGGCACCGGACACGCCCCGGACCGCCCGTGGAGTCGCGCACACGCGCAGCCCGCGCGGCCGTTCGGAGATACGCCGACCGGGCGCTCCGCACAGCATCGCCGGGTACGGACCCAGCAGCTCCACACCCCTGTCACTGCTGCCTTCGGCGTGGGCCCGGCACGCCGATCCGGTGAAGACCCGACGGGCCCGCGCCGGGAGGGATCTGGCGGCCCGTCACCCGTACGACGCGTATGACGCGCCCCTCCCCCACCGAGCACCATACGGTGCCCGCAAGGCCCGCCGAGGAGAGCACGGAGCGCTCACTGTGAGAAGACCGATGGCCGGGATCGCCGCCGGCGTGATGGCACTCGCCCATGTCCTGACGACGGCAACGGCCACCAGCGCCGCGCCAGCTCCTCAGCGGGCCGCGGCACCGGCCGGGTACGACGCCACTCGCTGCGGCAACACCTCCTCGCGCGTCCTGCTGACCTTCGACGACTGGCCCTACGCCGACCCCGACCGCGCGACGCGCACCGGCGCGTATCTCCACGCGCGCAAAATCCGGGCCGCCTTCTTCCTGATCGGCGAGTACGCCGGAGGCCGCCCCGACATCGTCACCACACTGCGGGAGCAGGGCCACTGGGTGGCCAACCACTCCTTCTCACATCCGCGCCTGCCCGCGCTCTCCGACGACGAGGTCCGGATGGAGATCAGCAGTGGGGTGCGGAGCAACATGCTGCGACCCCCGTATGGCGCGTTCGGTGCGCGGGAGGAGTCCGAGGCGGCGGCGCTGGGGTACCGGATCTGCACCTGGACCGTCGACACCCTGGACTGGGAGCAGCCGGACGGCGCCTATCGGAGCGTCGCGAGCATCCGCTCGATCGTGCGGAACGCTCCGGTGGAGGACAAGTACGGGGGCGTCGTACTCGGCCATCTCGACTACAACTTCCCCGACGCCGTGCCCGGCATCATCGACGACCTGGAGAAGGACGGCTATCAGCTCTGCCGGAACAACGGACCGGTGAGCGTGAACGCGCCTCTTCCGCTCGACTGCGGCTAGTCCTGGAACGAGCCGTCGATACGGCGGCGGTGGCCGCTGAGCAGATGCTTGCACTGCGGGCAATGCCTCAAGACCCCTCGCTTCACCACGAAGAGCAACCCCACCGTGCACAGATACACCGACGCCAGCACCCAGTCCTGCCCCATCCGGGTCAGACCGGCCTTCGTACACGTCCTGCAGTCACGGCAACCGTTGGCCATGAGCCCCCCTTGGGTTCAGCGGAAGCCGTCCGTTCGCCCCCGGCCGCCCACTGTTCCCGGAACACACCCCGCGCCGCACTGGCGCCACCACCCGGACCCGGGGTGGCACCAGCAACACCCCTCGCATCGCCGCCCGTGCACGCTGCGACTGGTGCTCGGTCCCCGTTGGCGTCTACTACAACATCGCCGGGCGGGCCGCAACCGACCGCGCTGTTGGCGGACGTCCAAGGTCACACGAGCGGGCGCACAGGTGACGGCATGGCACCACTGGCGATCGGGCGCGACGGCGCGGGCGTATGACAGGACGTCAGTGCACCACCCGATCGGTGGTGTTATGTCGTTTATGTCTTGTTGAGAGCTGGAATATGCATATGCGCCAAGTGGTGCAAGGAGTAGGAGAGAAGACGATGTCCAAAGTCCTGAACATGCGCAGCGCGCGGCTGACCGCGGGGTCGGGCGCCTTCGCCGCGGCGATCGCCCTGGGCGGCTCGCTGCTCGCCGCGACCCCGGCACACGCCTACCCGCCCCCCGCCCCCGCCCCCGCCCGGCCCTACGGCACGGTGGTCACCCCGTCCGGCGTGAACGAGCGGCAGTACCCCAGCACCGACTCGTCGGTGCGCGGCTTTCTCAAGCACCGGTCTCAGGTGGGCCTCAAGTGCAAGGTCCGCGCCCAGAACATCAACGGCAACCAGATCTGGTACCTGCTGCGCGACCGGCCGAACTGGGTCACAGCGAAGTACGTCGACAACACGGGGTTCGTCAAGTACTGCAAGGACGTACAGCGCAGTCCGCTCAACGACACCATGCAGTCCAAGACCGCGATGGGCTGAGCGGCGGCAACCCCCGCCCGGAGATCACACCTCCCGGAGCACGCAACCCCCTTCAGCGGCCCGTAGCCCTGACGGAGCGTCCTGCCGTCAGGGCTACGGGCTTGTCCGGGCACCGGACGGACGGTTTCGCGGACCGGCAAGCCACGGTCATACGGTCGCGTGTCATCCGGTGAGCTGCCAGCTCACGGTGTTGTCGGCGGAGACGAGTGCGGCCAGAACGATCAGGTCGGCGACGCCGAGTCCGATCCCGAGCAGCGCGCGGCCGCGCCGGCGCGTCCCCCGGGCGAGCGCGATGCCGCCCAGGACGAGGGCACTGGGGCCCAGAATCAGGTTGAAGGCCAGCAGGCCGATCAGCCCGAGGACGAAGGAGGCGACGGCCATGCCGTCGGCCTGACGGCCGGGTGCTGCCGTGCGGCGTCCCACGGATGCGGAGAGGTTCATGATTCAGCTCCCTTACTGGTGGTCGGCCGCACCGGTCAGAGGTCGCCTGCCGTGCGCGACGCGCTCGCGGATTCCGAAGGCGAGCAGCCACCCGCCGATGACGGTCGCGAAGATCAGGGTGACCGGGAGCGGGAGGTGGGCTGCGGCGCCGACGAGGACTCCCAGGAGGAGAAGTGCTGCGACTACGAACAGCATGTCCGGCCTTTCTGTGGAAAGCCTCGAAGGATGGTCGGTGAACAATTGGAGTGACAACTGTTCACTGACTCGATAGTACAGTAGACCGGCCCAGAGAACGGTTGTTTACTGAATGCCATGAGTCACATCTGCGGGGTGCGGCAGGCCAGGAAACTGAAGACCCGTCAGGCGCTGCTGGACGCCGGACTGCACCTGCTGGAGGAGCAGAGCCTGAGCAGCCTCGGTTTGCGCGAGGTCACCCGGGAGGTAGGAGTCGCCCCCGCCGCCTTCTACCGCCATTTCCGGGACATCCCCGACCTCGGCGCCGCCCTGGTCCAGGAATCCTTCGGCAGTCTGCACACCGCGATTCGGGCGATACTCGCCGAGCAGAAGGAGGCCGGGGGCCGGATCGACAGCGCGGTCGACGCCATCGTCCGCTACGTCCGGGACCATCGCCCCCATATGCGCTTCATCGCCCGTGAGCGCTACGGCGGCGTACGGGCCGTACGCGAGGCGATCGCCGCCGAACTCGAGCGGTTCGCGGAGGAGGTGGCCGGTTCGCTCTCCCCGTATCCGGTGTACGAGAGCTGGACGGCCGACGACATGCGGATACTGTCGAAGCTGCTCGTCGATCACATGGTGACCACAGCCGCGGCGCTCCTCGATGCCGGGCCGGGCGCACCGGCGGAAGAACGGATCGCGGCGACCGCTCGCCGGCAGCTCCGGCTGGTCAGCGTCGGCTGCCGGCACTGGCAGAGCGGGTGACGCGGCGCGGGCATCGGCTGGACGCTTACCCCTTCCCCGACCCCCCTGAGAGGAAGGGCGGTTGAGGACCTACCCCTGTCCGGTTCCTGCTCCCGGGATGCCGGCCGTCGCGGCAGCACCAGGCCGTTCGGGCCTTCTTCGACGGGCCGGAGATCCCGGATCCGGGACTGGTGCAGGTATCCGGTCGGCTTCCCGACGGGGGCCGGCTGGTCTCGGTATCCGGCCGGCTTCCGACGGGGACCCCACCCTGAAGCGGCCCACCGGCGACTGGACCGAGTGGGAGCGGCAGCGCGGTCGGGCGTTGACGACCGCGGCAAAGGACCCATCATACGCAGCGAGTTGGCATGGCGTCCGTGAACCGCTGGCCGACGAGCGGCAGTTGATCGGCGCCGTCCCACGGAGCAGGGTTTTGAGTGCCGGGCCGCTACGCCGCCTTCCCGTCCGACGGGCTCGCGGGCAGTGCCCGCCAGAAACGGTGCACGATCTCCCGGAACCCCGAGTGCGCCGGATGGCCGGCCGCATGGCGAACGGCCCACTCGTCCACGGCGGTTCGCTCCTCCGCGGGCCCCGAGGCATGACCGCAGGTCGTGCACTCCATCTCGAAGACGGCCGGCGGGGCCTCGGGAGCCGGTTCGCGGACCATCGACCAGCCGCCACGGCCGCCATCGGTGGTGTGCACGCTCACAGCGCCCTCCTCGTCAACGGGCTGCTCGTACCGCGGCTCACCGTACGCCCTCGGTCCGCACAGTGCGCAGGCCGCACATCCTCGGGCGAGGCCTCCCACTCACGCCCGCCCTCCGGGCGGCGCAGGTAGACCCGGCCGCCCTGGGCGTCCATGACGATGCCGACACGGCCATGCCGTGCATCGAAGGCGAGTTCGCCGACGACCGGTGACCCGCTTGCCCTGAGTATCCCGCTGACGGCTGTTCACTCCCCGCGTCCGGAGTCACCAGTGGTTCCTGACTTCTTGTCACTATCCCCGCATCCGACCACCCGCTGCAAGTACGTCTGCAAGAACACTTGCAATTGCACGCGGGGGAGGCTTGAGTTCTCCCTGACCCATCGCACCCCACCCCCCGAGGAACGGTCACAGTGCACAAGTTCGAGAACGGCATACCCGCGACTCAGATCGACGGCGCGGTGTGGAGGAAGAGCACCTACAGCAACCCCAACGGAGAGTGTGTGGAACTGGCCCAGCTTCCGGGAGGCGGGATAGCGCTCCGCAACTCGCGCGATCCGGGCGGGCCGGCACTGATCTACACACGGGATGAAATCGCAGTGTTCCTGCGCGGGGCCAAGGATGGCGAGTTCGACGCCCTGGTCGGCCAATTCTGACCGTTCAGTAGAGGATTGGCGAGGACTGCTGTACGCGGCGGCCCAGGGGTGGAACACTGTGCTCTCACCTATGCACTCAGGGGAGTCAGTATGACCGCCGCTCAGCCGAGCCATGAGCGTCGACCGATACAGCGCTATCTCGAGCACTCGCGGAGCGGGCCGACGGCTCTCCGGATCGTGCTCGGAACGCAGCTGAGGAAGTTGCGCGAGGCGAGCGGTGTGAGCACCAAGGTCGCGGCGGAAACGATCCGCGGTTCCCACGCCAAAATCAGCCGACTGGAGCTCGGCCGCGTGGGCTTCAAGGAGCGGGACGTCGCGGACCTGCTGACCCTCTACGGCATCACCGACCCCGACGAGCGCGCCGACTTTCTCGCGCTGGCGCGACAGGCGACCGCGCCCGGCTGGTGGCACCAGTACTCGGACGTCCTCGCGCCCTGGTTCGAGACGCACCTCGGCCTCGAAGAGTCAGCGTCCGTCATCCGCACGTACCAGAACCAGTACGTCCCGGGGCTTCTCCAGACCGAGGAATACGCGCGAGCCGTCACTCAGTTGGGAAATCCTCGAGCTTCTGAGCAGGAGATCGAGCGACGGGTTCGACTGCGCATCGCCCGTCAGGAAATTCTTCACCAGTCCGACCCGCCCCGGCTCTGGGTCGTCCTCGACGAGGCGGTGCTCAGACGCCCGATCGGCGGCCCCGGGGTGATGCGGGCCCAGCTCCGCCGCCTCATCGAGATGACCCAACTGCCCCACATCACACTGCAGATCGCGCCGTTCAGCCTCGGCGGTGTGGCCGCGGCGGGCGGTCCCGTCACGATCCTGCGCTTCCAGGAGCCCGATCTCCCCGACGTGGTCTACCTGGAGCAGCTCACCAGCGCTCTCTATCTGGACAAGCGCGACGACGTGGACAACTACCTGTCGGTGATGGACCGGCTGAGCGCCGAGGCCGAACGCCCGGTGGCCACCCTGCCGTTCCTGGTGAACATGCTGGACGAGCTCGACGCACGACAGGGCTGAACGGCTCACTCGGCACTGGGCGGGGACGACCGGCCCCCTCCCCCGCTCCCCCGGCTGTTCGCTTCCACCGCGGCATTTCGGTTCCTCCCGGTTCTACCGAAAGGGGGACACCGCGGCCGTGGTCGGCGTAGAACACGTTCATCCGCGGCCACTTGCGGCCGGGGAGACACGAACGCGAACAGTGGGGGGCACTGATGAGCGACAGGGGCGGGGACAGAAGCGGCAGACGGAGAGCCCGAAGGGCGCTGTGGGGAGCGCTGATCCTCCTCTGCGCCGGAGTACTGATGGCGGGCGGTACGGGGTGGTGGGCGGTCGAGCACTACACGGGCAGGGTGAACCGCGTTCCGCACGCCTTCCCCACCGACGTACCGCCGGGGCAGCGGCCGGCCCCGAACAAGGGCGGGCAGAACTTCCTGCTCGTCGGGGTCGACTCCCGCTCCCAGCTGCCGACCACCGGGACGGACGCCAAGGCACCGCCATGGAAACCCGGGGCGCAGCGCAGCGACACCATGATGCTGGTGCATCTGCCGTCGAAGGGATCCACGGCCTATGTGGTGTCCCTGCCGCGGGACACCTGGACGACCGTGCCGGGCCGGGGCGAGGCGAAGCTCAACGCGGCGTTCTCCTGGGGCGGTCCGCCCCTGCTGATCGACAGTGTGCAGCGCCTGACGAAGGTCCGTGTCGACCACCTCGCGGTGATCGACTGGAGCGGGTTCCGAAAGCTCACCGACGCGGTGGGCGGGGTCGATCTGTCCGTCGGCGGAGCCCCGGCGCGGCACATGAACGGCGACCAGGCACTCGCCTACGTCCGCGAGCGCCACGATCTGCCGCGCGGCGACCTCGACCGCACCCACCGCCAGCAGAACTATCTGCGGGCCGTGCTGTCCAAGGTGCTCTCCGGCGACAACGCCTCGCACCCCCTGCGGACCAAACACCTGCTGGACCGGCTGACCGAGAGCGTGAGCGTGGACGACCGCCTCTCCGACGACGGGCTGCGAGACCTGCTCTGGGACGCACGAAGCCTGCGCGCCTCACGCATGACCTTCTTGAACGCCCCGGTGGCGCGCACGGACATGATCCGGGGTCAGTCGGTCGTCCTGCTCGACGGCCGGGAGGCGTCCGCGCTGTGGAAAGCCCTGCGCGAGGGGACGATGGACGACTACGTCACCGAGCACTCGGTCGACCGGCTGAGGCCCGTCGTGCAGTAGCCGGAGCCCGCACTCGTACGAACACGCGGGCGCCCCGCGGCCCGGTGCGGGCCGCGGGGCATCTCCGAAGCGGAGAAGGAGCGGCGCCTCAGTCCGCGGGTGCTCAGTCCGCGGGCTTCTCGGTCCGGTCACCGCCCCAGAGCGTGTGGAAGCTGCCCTCGCGGTCGGTACGCCGGTAGGTGTGCGCGCCGAAGTAGTCGCGCTGCCCCTGGGTCAGGGCCGCGGGCAGGCGCTCGGCACGCAGCGCGTCGTAGTACGCGAGCGCCGCCGAGAAGCCCGGCGTGGGGATGCCGCGGGCGGCCGCGGTGGAGACGACGGCCCGCCATGCCTCCTGGGCGTTGCCGATCTCCTCGGCGAACTCCTTGTCGGCCAGCAGGGTGGGCAGGTTGGGCCGGGCGGCGAAAGCGGCTCGGATGCGGTCGAGGAAGGCGGCCCGGATGATGCAGCCGCCGCGCCAGATGGCGGCCACGCCGCCGAGGTCGATGTCCCAGCCGTACTCCCGGCCGGCCGCGCTGATCATGTTCCAGCCCTGGGCGTACGAGACGACCTTGGAGGCGTAGAGCGCCTGCTCGACGTGGGCGGCGAAGGCGTCGCCGCCCTGCTCGCCCAGCGCGGTGCGGGAAGGGCCGGGCAGTGCACGGGCGGCCTCGCGCAGCTCCGCATGGCCGGACAGCGAACGGGCGAAGACCGCCTCGGCGATGCCGGAGACGGGGACGCCGAGGTCGAGGGCGTTCTGGACGGTCCAGCGGCCGGTGCCCTTCTGCTCGGCCCGGTCCTCGACGACGTCCACGAACGGCTTTCCGGTCTCGGCGTCGGTGTGGGCCAGGACCTCGGTGGTGATCTCGATGAGGTAGGAGTCGAGGCGCCCGGTGTTCCAGGTGCGGAACGTCTCGGCGATCTGCGCGGGCTCGTAACCGGCCACGTGCCGCAGCAGGTCGTAGGCCTCGGCGATCAGCTGCATGTCGGCGTACTCGATGCCGTTGTGCACCATCTTCACGAAATGGCCCGCGCCGTCCGCGCCGACGTGGGTGCAGCAGGGGGTGCCGTCCTTGGCCTTCGCGGCGATGTCCTCCAGCAGCGGACCCAGCGCTGCGTAGGACTCCTTCGAGCCGCCGGGCATGATGCTGGGGCCGTGCAACGCGCCTTCCTCGCCACCGGAGATGCCGGTGCCGACGAAGTGGATGCCGCGCTCGCGCAGGGCGGCCTCACGGCGCCGGGTGTCCTCGAAGTGGGCGTTCCCGCCGTCGATGATCATGTCGCCGGGTTCGAGCAGGGGCGCGAACTCCTCGATGACCGCATCCGTGGGGCCACCCGCCTTCACCATGATGACCAGGCGCCGGGGCCTCTCCAGGGAGGCCACGAAATCCTCGGCGGTCTCCGCCGGCACGAAGGTCCCCTCGTGACCGAACTCCTCCACCAGGCTGCGGGTCCGGGAGGGAGTGCGGTTGTGGACGGCCACGACGTGACCGTGGCGCGCGAAGTTCCGGGCCAGATTGCGACCCATCACGGCCAGGCCGGTGACGCCGATGTGTGCCGACGCTGTGGACATGTGTCAACTCCGTAGATCAATGATGCCGGTGCGAGCAGCGGCTGTTCGGACTCTTGATACGGGAGTATGGTGCGCGGCACTCAGACGGAGCGCGACGGCCCCTCACCACAACTCGTCGGGCTCCTCGGAGTTGACCACGTGCACCGCCGCCTCCTCCGCGGACGCGGCCGCGCCGTCGATGCCGATGTCCTGCGCGACGAGATCCTTCTCCTCGTCCGAGTGCGCTCCCTCGTCGGGGGCCACGAGCCGGCCCGCTCGCGCCACCCCGACCTCCTGGTCCAGCAGCTCTCCCTCACCGCCGGGCACGTCCCCGACACCGTCGCCGTCGGGCGCGCCCAGGTCCGGCATCTCCCGGGCCAGACGGCCTTCGAGGCTCTCCCCGTCGTGCTGCTCACCGGCCGTCGTGCCGCAGGTCTCGACGGCCCACGGACGCTCGGGCGGGGAGTAGCCCTCCTCGTAGACCTCGGGCACGTCGCGCGCGTCGAGGGTGTCCTCGGGCTCCAGGAGACTGACGTCGTCCTGCTGCTCCGAACCGTCCGGCTGGTAGACCTCGTCACCCATCATGCTGTCGCTCATCGTCGGCCTCGCTGACTTGTCGCCGCCTTCCGGATGGGTGCCCGCGTTCCCCTTCCAGCATGGCTCAGTCCGGCTCGGGGGCCAAGGCGGGGGGCCGGGACCACCACGGATGCGGCGGCTCTAGGAGCCCAGAACATCCCCCAGGTCGTAGCCGACCGGCTCCTCGAGCTGAGCGTACGTGCACGACTCCGGCTCGCGGTCGGGGCGCCAGCGGCGGAACTGGGCGGTGTGCCGGAAGCGGTCCCCCTGCATGTGGTCGTACGCCACTTCGCAGACCCGCTCGGGGCGCAGGGGCACCCAGGACAGGTCCTTCGTCCCGGTCCACCGGCTGGGCGCTCCGGGCATGCGGCTGTTCGCGTGCGCCTCCTCCTGTGCCCACTCCGCCCAGGGGTGGCCCTCGACAGTCGGCATGCGCAGCGGCTCCAGTTCGGCCATGAGCTCCTCGCGGCGGCGCATCGAGAAGGCCGCGCAGACACCCACGTGCTGGAGCCGGCCGGACGCGTCGTTGAGGCCGAGGAGCAGGGAACCGACGACCGGACCCGACTTGTGCAGCCTCAGCCCCGCCACGACGCAGTCGGCGGTGCGCTCGTGCTTGACCTTCACCATGACGCGTTCGTCGGGGCGGTAGCCGAGGTCGGGCCGCTTGGCGATGACACCGTCCAGGCCCGCGCCCTCGTACTGCTGGAACCACTGCCGGGCGACTTCGTGGTCGTCGGTGACCGGGGCGGTGAACACCGGGTCCGCGGCGTCGCGCAGGGCCAGGGCCAGCGCCTCCCGTCGCTCGGTGAACGGGGAGTCCATGAGGGAGGTGTCGCCGAGTGCCAGCAGATCGAAGGCGACGAAGCTGGCGGGGGTGGTCCCGGCGAGCATCCGTACGCGGGAGTCGGCGGGGTGGATGCGCTCCAGGAGCGGGTCGAACTCCAGTCGCCCTCCGCTGATGATCACGATCTCGCCGTCGATGACGCAGCGGGGCGGCAGGTTCTCGCGGAACGCGGTGACCAGCTCGGGGAAGTAGCGGGTGAGCGGCTTGCCGGTGCGGCTGCCGATCTCCACCTCGTCGCCGTCACGGAACACGATGGCGCGGAAGCCGTCCCACTTGGCTTCGTAACGCATGCCGGTCGGGATCTTCGCCGCCGACTTGGCCAGCATCGGCTTGACCGGAGGCATCACCGGAAGGTCCATGCCTCCTCATTGTGGTCCCCGCGCCGGGCGTGCGCCCGCCGGAACGGCCGTCCGCCCCGGAATTCCGGGCCCTCGGCCGGGTGCGGCAGGCCGGGTCCGGGCCTAGCGTGGCCCTATGCGAGAGACGGTTGAGCTCACGGTGGGCGATCGCTCGGTGCGGCTGTCCAACCCCAACAAGGTGTACTTTCCCGAGCGGGGATTCACCAAGCTCGACCTCGCGCGCTACTACATGGCGGTCGGCGACGGCATTCTGCGTGCGCTGCGCGACCGGCCGACGACCATGGAGCGCTACCCGGACGGCGTAGAAGGCGAATCGTTCTTCCAGAAGCGCGCCCCGAAGAACCTCCCGGACTGGATCCCCACCGGCCGCATCGCCTTCCCGAGCGGGCGGTACGCGGACGAGATCTGCCCCACCGAACAGGCTGCCGTCGTGTGGGCCGCGAACCTCGGCTGTCTGACCTTCCACCCCTGGCCGGTGCGGCGTGAGGACACCGAGCACCCCGACGAACTGCGTATCGACCTCGACCCGCAGCCGGGTACGGACTACGGCGACGCGCTGCGGGCCGCGGAGGAGCTGCGCGACGTCCTGGACGGGCTGGGCCTGCGCGGCTGGCCGAAGACGTCCGGCGGCCGCGGTCTGCACGTCTTCGTGCCCATCGAGCCCGCCTGGACGTTCACCCAGGTGCGGCGGTCCGCCATCGCCGTTGCGCGGGAGCTGGAGCGGCGCGCCCCGGAGCGGATCACGACCTCCTGGTGGAAGGAGGAGCGCGGGGAAAAGATCTTCGTGGACTACAACCAGACGGCCCGGGACCGGACGGTCGCCAGCGCGTACTCGGTCCGCCCCAAGCCGCAGGCCACGGTGTCGGCGCCGCTGCTGTGGGAGGAGCTGCCGGACTCGCGCCCCGAGGATTTCGACCTGGCATCCATGCCGGTGCGGTACGCCGAAGTCGGCGATGTGCACGCCGACATGGACGACCACGCGTTCCGTCTGGACGCCGCGCTCGAACTGGCCAACCGGGACGAGCGGGAGCACGGGCTGGGCGACCTCCCCTACCCGCCGGAGCACCCGAAGATGAAGGGCGAGCCCAAGCGCGTACAGCCCAGCCGCGCCAAGCACTGAGGCGCGTACAGCCCGGCCGCGCCAAGCACTGAGCGGCGCGGCCGGGCCGGCGGATCCGGGACATGTCTGTCAGAACTGAGGCCTTCTGGCCACGCACAGCGCCCAGATGATGAAGGCGTCCAGGGCCATCAGCACGATCGCCCAGAACGGGTAGTAGGGGATGGACAGGAAGTTGACGATCAGCGCCAGCCCCGCCAGCGCAACACCGCCGATGCGGGCCCAGAGTGCACCGGTGAAGAGACCGAATCCGACGAGGACGGCCAGCGCCCCGAGGATCAGGTGGAGCCACCCCCACCCCGTGACGTCGAATTCGAACACGTAGTTCGGGGTGCTGACGAAAATGTCGTCCTCGGCGATGCCCATGATGCCCCGGAAGACACCGAGCAGGCCGGTGAGGATCAGCATGACTGCGGCGAACACCACCAGGCCGGCGGCCATCCCCTGGCGCTGAGCCTCATGCCGGGGAGGGCCGGGAGCGGCGGTGCGGCCTTCGGTCGTTCCGCTCATGGTGCTACCTCGATTCCAGATGGGTCCGAGAGGTCCGGGAGAGTCGGATCAGCTCAGGATCCGTTCCTTGGCTCGGGCGTAGTCCTCATCCGAGATCACGCCCCCGGCCTTGAGTTCGGAGAGTTTCGCCAGTTCCTCTGCGGTGCTCGGACCGCGTCCTGCGGCCTCCCTCACGTACTCGTCGAAGGCCTTCCGTTGCTCCTGGGCGTGCTGTGCTTCGCGAATGCCCATCTCCTGGCCCCGCGCGATCACGTACACCAGCGCACCGAGGAAGGGCACGACGAGGACGAACAGCAGCCAGGCGGTCTTGGCCCAGCCGTTCATGTCCCGGTCACGGAAGATGTCGGTGATGACCCGGAACAGTACGACGAGCCACAGAACCCATAGGAAGAACCACAACACGGTCCAGAAGAGACCGAGGACCGGATAGTCGTAGGCGAGGTACACGAAGCCGTCCATCTTCTCCTCCTGCCACTCGTCTCCGATCACAGCGTCAGCGAACAGGGGCGCCGGGTCCTCACCCGTCAGGGGTGAAGTCGCCGGACCGGCCCGGGAGGGGGCCGGGGGGGCCGTGGAGGACCCGGTCGGGGCGCCTGGAACCAGGTGCGACGGCGCCGTCCGGTCCGAGTTGAGGGCCCGTGAAAGCCGCCATACGCTGGCCTTATGGGCGAAAGACGTGGTCCGCGCTCCACGGGGGTGCGGATTCCGTCGGAGAAGATCACGGTTCCCGGGACGGCTCCCACCTTGATCGCCCGGGAGCGGTTGCACGCCGCCCTCGATGCCGCGGCCCCCCAGCCCGTCACACTGGTCTGCGCGCCCGCCGGCTACGGCAAGACCATGCTGCTCTCCGCATGGGTTCTCAACGCCCGCTCCCCCGCGGCCTGGGTCCGCATCGACAGCGACGACAACGACCCCCGCCACCTCTGGCATGCCGTGCGGTCGGCGCTGCTGGCGACCGGGACCGTCCAGGAGTCCGCGCTCGCCTCGCTCGCCGTACCGCCCGGCGACATCGCGGCCGCCGAGGTGCAGAGCCGGGTCGTGCTCGTACTCGACGGGCTCGAGGCCCTGACCGACCCGCTGGCCCTGCACGGTCTCGAACTGCTGATCCGACACCAGCCCGCTTGGCTGCGCCTGGTCCTGGCCTCCCGCCGCGACCCGCCGCTCCAGCTCTACCGCCTCCGGCTCGCCTGCCTGCTGCACGAGATACGCGAGGAGGCGCTCCGCTTCACCGACGCGGAGACCGCCCAGCTCCTGCGGGAATACGGGCTGGATCCGGCTCCGCGCGACCTGGCCCGGCTCATGCGGCTCACCGAGGGGTGGCCGGCCGGGATCCGGCTCGCCGCGGTGTCGATGCGCCTGGCTCCCGACCCGAGCGCCTTCGTCGAAGGTTTCTCCGGCGACGAGCGCGGCGTGGCCGACTACCTGGCGGGCGAGAGCCTTTCCCGGAGTACGCCCGCGGAGCGGGAGTTCCTGCTCTTCACCAGCGTCTGCGAGCGGCTCTCCGCGGAACTGGCCGACGCCCTCACCGGACGGGGCGACGCGGCAGCGGCGCTCGACCGGCTCTACCGGGGCAACGTCCTGATCAGCCGGTCGGGCCCCGGCGGTGCCTGGCACCGTTACCACCCGCTGCTGCGCAGCCATCTGTACGCGGAGCTGCGGCGCCGCCACCCCGGCACGGTGCCCGAGTTGCACCGCATCGCGTCGGACTGGTACGACGCGCACGAGCTGCCCGTCGAAGCCGTACGGCAGGCCATCGCCGCATCCGATCTCGCCCGCGCCTCGACGCTGATGGAGCAGCACGGCACCGGGCTGGTGCTGGCCGGCCGGGGCGGGGCCGTACGGCGGCTGCTCGCGGAGCTGCCGGAGCCGGCCATGGTCACCGAGCCGGGGCTGCTGCTGGCCGCCGCCCTGGCCGACCTGGACGCGGGCGACATCGTCAGCGGCAGCCGCCAACTCGCCCTGCACGCACGGACGGATCCGCACCCCGCCGATCCCCGCGTACGGGCGCTGCGTCAGATCGCACGGCTCAAACGGGCACGGATGGACGGCAGTCTGTCGGAGGCACTGCACATCGCGGAACGGATTTCCCTGGGCCCGCTGGACGGTGACGACCTGTCAGCGCTTGCGATGGCCGACCGCGGGATGGTCCAGGTCGAGCTGGGGCACCTGGGGCAGGGCAAGTCCGACCTGGAGTCCGCGCTCGCCATCGCCGTACGGCGGGGCCTGGACCATCTCACCGCTCAGTGCATGAGTTGCCTGGCCGCTGTGGCGGCCGCGGAGTGCAGCTTCGCGCGTGCCGCGCACCTCGGCGAGGAGGCCGCGGAGTTCGCCCTCGCGCGCGGCTGGGAGCGGACGGCGCTGTGCGCTCCGGCCTATGAGGCCGCCGCCTGGGCCGAGTTGCAGCAGGCGGACTCCGCTCTCGCGGAGCGCTATTCGCGGCTGGCGCGGCAGTCCGTCCGCGGGCAGGCTGATCCCAGCATGGAGTTCGGGGCACATATGGTCGGCGCGGTCACCGCCTACGAGCGCGGCGAACGGCACCAGGGTCTGCTCGACCTCCGCCGCGCCTGGGCGGGTTGCGCGGACCGGCCGCTGATGCCGGAGCTGGCCGCGTTCGGCGCGGTGGCGGAGGTCGAGATGGCGCTGGCCTCCGGCCGTCACCCCTGGGCGGTTGAGGCCCTGGAGCGGGCCCGAGTCCGGCTGGACGGCAGCGCGGAGACCACCGTCCTCGAATCGGCGGTCCTGGCGGCCCGGGGGCAGGGCGAGGCGGCGCGGTCGGCGCTGCGACGGGCGCTGGACGGATCGACCGAACCGATCGTCGTCAGCACGCTCATCGAGGCGTGGCTGCTGGAGGCCCGTCTGTGCGCGACGTACGGCGAGGAGCCCCGCGCCGCGCACGCGCTGCGTGAGGCGGTGGCGCTCGCCGGGCCCCGCCGGGCATTGCGGCCTTTCCGGGTGTCGGCCCCGGGCCTGCGCAGGCTGCTCGTCCGCTCGCTGCCGGGAACCGGGCCGCTCGAACCGTTCGCGACCGAGGTGCTGCGGATCATGCGCAACGGCGGGGAGACCGCCGCGGCCGTGACCCTGACACCGCGGGAGACTGCCCTTCTTCAGCAGCTCCCCTCACTCCGCACGCTGGAGGAGATCGCGGGGGATCTGTTCGTCTCCGTCAACACGTTGAAGACCCATCTGCGCAGCATTTACCGGAAGTTGCAGGTGGGCAGCCGCCGCGACGCCGTCGCCGCGGCCCGCGAACAGGGGTTGCTGTAACGGTCGTCGAGGTGCACCGCACCCCACGGCGTCGTTGCGGTCCGCGACGGTACGGGCCCGGGCGCGGGCGTACGGCCCGGGCGTACGGGTCCGGGTCAGCGGGGGCGTACGGATCTGGGGTGCGGGACGGATCTGGGGTGCGGGCGTACGGGTCCGAGCGCCGAGCCCGTCCTGCGCGGTGGATCCGAGCCGTCCTTCCTGCGCGGTGGATCCGATCCCGTCCTGCGCGGTGGATCCGATCCCGTCCTGCGCGGTGGATCCGAGCCGCCTCGTGCGGCCTGCGGAGGTGATGTCTCATGCGGCCTGCGGAGGTGATGTCGCGCGCGGGCCGACCGTGATTCCGCTCCGCTCGGCCCGGTTGAGCATCGCGTCGAGCGTGATCGCGGCGTCGATCAGCCCCAAGTGCGTGAACGCCTGCGGGAAGTTGCCCAGTTGCTCACCCGTGAGGGCGACCTCCTCGGAGAACATCCCGAGGTGGTTCGCATAGGTGAGCATCTTCTCGAAGGCGAGTCGCGCCTGGTCCAGCCGGCCCGCCCGGGCCAGCGCGTCGACGTAGTAGAAGGTGCAGAGGGAAAAGGTTCCTTCGGCACCGCGCAGACCGTCGGGCGAGGCGGACGGGTTGTAGCGGTAGACCAGGCTGTCGGAGACCAGTTCCTCGTCCATGGCCGTGAGCGTGGAGAGCCACATCGGGTCATGCGGGGCGAGGAAGCCGACGGTGGACATCCGCAGCAGGGAGGAGTCCAGCACGTCACTCCCGTAGTGCTGCACGAACGCATGCCGTTCGGGATTCCAGCCCCGCTCCATGATCTGCTGGTAGATCAGATCGCGTTCGGTGATCCAGCGTTCCAGGGACGCAGGACGGCCGCGTTCCATGGACAGCCGGACCGCCCGGTCGAAGGCCACCCAGGACATGAGCCGTCCGTAGGTGAAGTCCTGGCGGCCGCCGCGGGTCTCCCAGATGCCCTCGTCGGCCTGGTCCCAGTGCTCGGCCAGCCAGTCGATGATGGTGCCGAGCGAGATCCACGCCTTGTGGTCGAGCTGGATGCCGCGCTGGTCGGCGAAGTAGATGCTGTCCAGCGCCTCGCCGTAGATGTCGAGCTGGAGCTGGTCGGCCGCTCCGTTGCCGATCCGTACGGGGCGGGATCCGCGGTAGCCCTCCCAGTGCTCGAGCACGTCCTCGGTCAGGTCCGAGGAGCCGTCGACCCGGTACATGATGCTCAGCGGGCCTTCCTTGCCCCCGGCCTTCTCCGAGACCCGGTCCCGCAGCCAGCCGATGAAGACCCCGGCCTCCTCGGTGAAGCCCAGCTTGAGCAGCGCGTAGACGGAGAAGGAGGCGTCGCGGATCCAGGTGTACCGGTAGTCCCAGTTCCGCTCGCCGCCGAGTTGCTCGGGCAGCCCCGCCGTCGGCGCGGCCACCAGCGCACCACTGGGCGCGTACGTCATGAGCTTCAGCGTGATCGCCGACCGCTCCACGGCCTCCCGCCAGCGGCCGGTGTACTGCGAACGGCCCAGCCAGTTCCGCCAGTAATGGACGGTGTCGTCGAAGAGCTTCTGGAATTCCGCCGTGCCGATCTCTCGGGGCGGGCCGTCCGCGAAGGACTCCAGCACCAGCCCGCGCTGCTGACCGGCCTTGAGGGGGAGCCAGGCGTGGACGCCGCCTCCGCCCCCGGTCTCGACGCGGCTGATCCGGGCGGGGCGCGAGTCCTCGGGCTCCCGCACGGTGTGAACGGTCAGCTCCATGCCGTCGCCGGAGAAGACCGCGCCGCGCTCGAAGCCGTGGATCTGGTGCGGCTTGCGGCCGTAGTCGAACCTCGGTTCGATCTCCACCGCGAACTCCATCTGGCCCCGCACACAGCGCAGCATGCGGACGATCCGGTGGTTCCGGGTGGCCGTGGTCCCCTCGGAGACCGGCATGAAGTCGACCACCTCCCCGGCGCCGTCCTCGGTCATGAAACGGGTGATGAGGATGGCGGTGTTGGGGTGGTAGAGCTGCTTGACGGAGTACTCGTCCTGGACGGGGCGCACCTGGAAGTGGCCGCCGTTCTTCCGGTCGAGCAGAGCGCCGAAGAGGCTGGGAGAGTCGAAGCGGGGGCAGCAGTACCAGTCGATTGTCCCGTCCGTGGACACCAGCGCGGCCGTCTGCAGGTCCCCGATCAGACCGTGATCGGCGATCAGCGGGTAGTCGTCCATGCGCTTACCGTCGCCACGCGGGGCGTGCCACGGCATCACCCGCGAGGGGTGAGATCGGCGACCGGACCGGCTGCCGGCACTGCGGGGCATCCCCCGTACCCGTGGCCGTTCGTCCTTCGTGAGGGTCCCGGGCCGGACTCCCCGCCTCCATGCAGAGCAAAATGTGATCTATTGGGTAATTTGCACTGAACAAGCTTGATGTCCGGTTCTCGATGAGGAGGTTCCGGGATGGGCGACGCCGAGTCCGCACTGTGGTTGTCGGAGGCGTTCGCTGCCATGGCGGAGGCCCTGCACGGGCAGCCCTCACGCGACCAGGTCCTGCAGGAGATCACGGAGCTCGCTGCGACCACCGCGGACGGCGCCCAGTACGCCGGTGTCACCCTGCTGCGGCGCGGCAAGCCCTTGGAGAGCCCCGCCTACACCCATCCCCTGGTACCGGCCGTGGACCTCGCCCAGACCGAGACCGGCGAAGGGCCCTGCATCCCGAACCCGGACTCCGATCGCGGCCTCGCCGAGCCGGTGGTCAGGATCGAGGACATGTCCGCCGAGCGGCGCTGGCCCAGGTTCGCGTGCGAGGCGGCCCGCCTGGGCGTCGCCTCCATGCTGAGCTGCCGCCTCGTGGAGGAGCGGGACGTGTCGGGCCGCCTCAACCTCCTCGCGGCAGAGCCGGGAGCCTTCGGCGTGGAGACCGCCAAGACCATGGCCGTCCTGGCGACCCACGCCGCGATGGCACTCTCCGCCGCGACCGCGATCGAGAACCTCTCCAACGCCGTGGCCAGCCGCCAGGTCATCGGGGAGGCGACCGGCATCCTCATGGAGCGCCACCGGGTGACCTCGCGCGAGGCCTTCGGCATGCTGGTGCGCGCGTCACAGAGCCTCAACGTCAAGCTGCGCGAGATCGCCCTGCACGTCGTCTCGACGGGACAGAACCCGGCCGAGCTGGGCCCCGCGGACTTCGCGGGCGCGGCCCGCCCGTAGGAGGTGGTGTGGGATGGAGCCGGTGGCCGCCCTCGACCGGATCGCGTTCCTCCTCGAACGCTCCGGAGCCCCCACGTACCGGGTCCGCGCCTTCCGTACGGCCTCGGGGGTCCTCGCCGAACTCCCCGCCGAGGAGGTGGAACGGCGCGCCAGGACCGGCGCGCTGGAGTCCCTCAAGGGCGTGGGGCCGAAGACCGCCAAGGTCGTACGGGAAGCGTTGCGCGGAGAGGTGCCGGACTACCTCGCGAAGCTGGAGGCGGAGAGCGGGCGGGAGCCGTCGCCCGCGGGCGCGGCCGAGCTGCGCGCGGCGCTCCGCGGCGACTGCCATGTGCACTCGGACTGGTCGGACGGCGGCAGCCCGATCGACGTGATGGCCCGGACAGCGGCCGAACTCGGCCACGACTGGGCGGTGCTGACGGACCACTCGCCCCGACTGACCGTCGCCCGCGGTCTCTCGCCCGACCGGCTGCGCGAGCAACTCGACGTTGTCGAGGCACTGAACGACGAACTCGCCCCGTTCCGGCTGCTGACCGGCATCGAGGTCGACATTCTCGCCGACGGCACCCTCGACCAGGAGCCGGAACTGCTCGACCGGCTCGATCTGGTGGTGGCCTCGGTGCACTCCAAACTCCGCATGGAACGCCCGTACATGACGCGGCGCATGATCGCGGCGGTCCGCAATCCGCTCGTCGACGTCCTGGGGCACTGCACCGGACGCCTGCGCAGCAGCCGGCCGGAGTCGCAGTTCGACGCGGACGCGGTGTTCGCCGCCTGTGCGGAGTCCGGGACGGCGGTGGAGATCAACTGCCGCCCGGAGCGCTTGGATCCGCCCCGCCGACTCCTGCGGCAGGCCGTCGACGCCGGCGTGTTCTTCGCGATCGACAGTGACGCGCACGCACCGGGACAGCTCGACTGGCAGATGAACGGCTGCACGAGGGCGGCCGAGTGCGGCGTCCCGACCGAGCAAATCATCAACACCTGGGCGGAACAAGGGCTGTTGACGTGGACGCATACCCGCGAGGCCCCGTCCCGCGGGTGAGACGGATCCACGGCGCC
The DNA here is from genome assembly GCF_040681345.1 of Streptomyces sp. NPDC051776. Taxonomy (NCBI): domain Bacteria; kingdom Bacillati; phylum Actinomycetota; class Actinomycetes; order Kitasatosporales; family Streptomycetaceae; genus Streptomyces; species Streptomyces sp. NPDC051776. The sequence goes on from NZ_JBFAYQ010000010.1 coordinate 85,878, forward strand.
CCGGCGCTGTGACACCGTTTCAGCGATTCGTACAATTGCCGGTCGTTATCACCATGTCGGGCGAATCCCTGATGTACAGCCATGTTTCTCCCCTGCGTGGACAGCAGATGTGATCAGCTTGGAAAGGCATCGGCGACAGCTCCCATGCCCGCACGACTCCTGTCCCGGCCGGCGGAGACGACCCGCGGTCATGGCGAGGGCCCTCCCGCTGCATCACGGGACCCGCTCCAGGCGCACCCCCCTGCTGCCCGCTCCTGGCCGGGACAGGAGCTTTTTTCCGTCTCAGAACGACGACCCGACGGTCCGCCGAGCCCGTCACCGCTCCGAGGGCACCTCGAGGAGAGCGGTGAAGCCTGGCGTGCGAGGGGTTCGTGGTCGTCCAGCGCTTCACGGGCCCGGTCCGCACCCGCCGGGTCGCGGTCCGGGAGGCCGCTCTCCAGGAACTCGTCCTTCGTCAAGGCGCAGACCGGTCGCCCCGTCCGCAGAGACCGACAGGTCGAGATGCATGTCCTCGACGACGAGCAGGTCCCGCCCAAGGTCCCGCTCCAGGCGGGCGGGGCGGGCGATGGCGCAGTACAGCCCTTGAGAGGGCCGTCAGCGCTCCGCACCTCCTTCACCGAGTACCAGCGGTCGCGCCAGTAGTGCTCGGTGAACATGTCGTCGTGAGTGAAGCGCACGAACCCCAAGCCCCGCTCGGCGCCACCGGCCCACGGGGCGCGGACTACGGCGTGCGTACCGTCGTCACCGGTCACGACCGCGGGACAGGGCACCTTACGGGGGCTGCTTGACCAGCCGGACGGTCACCTCGCCGCCCGGGAGCGGACGGGCGCCGGAACGGTGTGCGCATACTCCATGTCTTCAGCGTCTTGCGGATTGGGGCCCGAGCCACGCGATATCTCTCCGCTCCTGCTGCGTGCCGCTCGGTCTCACGTCTCCGCGCCGGTGAGAGAGAGGGGCAGGCCGTCCAGCGGCCGGTCGGTGAAGAACCTCAGCAGCAGATCGGTGAACTCTTCCGGGCGCTCCAGCGGAATCATGTGGCCCGCGGCCTCCATGACCGCCATGCGTGCGCCGGGCACCGCGGCCGCCATCTCCCGGCCGTGGCCCGGTGATGAGAAGCGGTCGTGCTCACCGTGGACGAACAGGGTCGCGACGGGGGGCACCGGAACCGGGTCGTACAGCGGGTGCCGCAGCAGCCGTTCGGTGTTCTTCACGAACCGGTCGGCCTGTCCCGGCGTCATGCGCTGGAACTGCCGCTCCAGCAGCCGGTGCACCGCGCCTCGGCGGCGGATCAGCGCACGGTCGGCGAGCGGCGCGAGGAAATCGGCGGCGTACCGTGCGAACTGGTCGGTATCGTGGCCGCGGAGCAGCTCGACGGCGAGTCCCAAGGACTCGCGGATCTGTCGCGGCAGGGTGCGGCGCGTGCCGACGAGGGCCAGTCGCGCGATGCGGTCCGGGTGGCGCTGGGCGAATCGGAGACCGATCACGCCTCCGTAACAGGCTCCCATGACGTTCACCCTGCGGACCCCGGTGCGGTCGAGGGCGTGCCGGACGGCGTCGGCGAGGAAGTCCATCCCGTGATGCGCGGGGAGGGCATCGGCCCCGCCCCAGCCGGGCAGATCCACGGTGACGACCGTGGCGACCCGCGCAAGTCGGGTCTCCTGCCTGGTCCAGGCGTACTTGTCCTGCGCGGCCCCGCCGAGGAGCAGGACGGGCGCCGTGCGGGGATGGCGCTGTCGTAGCACGCGGCAGTCGTAGCGGTAACCACCGAAGGCCAGCCGGCGCAGCTCCTCCTGGGCCCGGCCGGCGCCGCGCGGTGGGGGGAACGGCGGGCGGATGGCGCGCGCGGTGGCGGCGGGCGCGTCCCTCGGCGCTGGTCCAGGCGCGGGCGCGGGCGCGGGTGCGGGGCCGGGTTGTGCGGGGCCGGGCGCGGATGCAGATGCGGACGCGGGCGCAGGCACGGATGCGGGCGCGGGGCCGGGCGCGGATGCAGATGCGGACGCGGGCGCAGGCACGGATGCGGGCGCGGGGCCGGGCGCGGATGCAGATGCGGACGCGGGGCCGGCGGTCAAGAGATGCTCCAAGCCACGGAGACCACTCTGGCGATCCATGCCCGGACAGGGCGACAGGCGGCGGGAAACGTCACTCGTCCAGCGGTGTGCCGTCAGCCGGGCGGCCACTCGTTCGTGAGCAGACCGAAACCTCACCACAGCGGCCACGTTGAAGGAGCGACGGCCGGTCGGCGGCGCCACTGCCGACCGACGTGAGCGGGCGGGGCGGAAAGGGCCGGAGCAGCCCCCGGCCCCCTGCCCCGCCGCCCCTGTGGCGCCCGTTCCTTCTTCCGGCGGGCGCCACAGGCTTGTCAGGCGTCGGAGGCGTACGCGTCCCCACGCACCGCCGGTCGTCGTACGCGCCTCGGACGCCGTGGCCGGTCAGGCCGTGAACGTGTACGGGGCCAGCTCGAGCAGGCGCGTACGGGCGGCCTGCAGCCGGTGGGCAAGGATCTCCGCGACCGTGCGCATCACGACCAGCCCCAGCGCCGGGTCGTCCTCGCACAGCGACCGCACCTGCGCCCCGTCGAAGGCGTACGTCCGAACCGGACTCAGCGCTTCGGCACCGAAGTCCCATTGGTACGGCGGGAAGAGCCACGACCAGCCGAGCAGATCGCCCGGCCCGAGGGTGGCCACGGCCGCGCGTCGCCGGTCGGCCACGCGCAGATCGAGAGTGACCGCGCCTGAGCGGATGATCCAGAAGCCGGTCGCCCTGCCCCCCTCCCGGAAGATCTCGGCGTCCTGGGGAAAGGACACCTCCCGGGCGAATTGCATCAGGCGGTCGCGGATGTCAACCGGGAGAGACCGCAGGAACCGGGGCGCAGTAGTCATGAGCGCGAGCCTCCTCGCCTCCGAAGCCACTGCCAGGGCCGCCGGGCGACGTGCACCTGGTTACCCCTATTGGACCCACGATCCCCCGCCTGCGCCATCCCGGACCGGAGGACCGGCCCCCGGGCCGGGGCGGGACCCTGGACCGGGGCGGGGCGGGGCCCGGCCCGGACGGGGCGGGGCGGGGCGGGGCGGGGTCCTGGACCGGCGAAGGCGGGGTCAGGCCCCGGCGTAGGTTCCGAAGCTCCCGAAGACTCCATCGGGATCCCGGACGGTGAAGCGCGGGATCCGTAGTGGGTGTCCTCCGGGTCCTGGAGGACCTCGGCTCCGGCGGCCGTGGCGCGGACGAAGGCGGCATCGGGCTCCTCGGTGACCACATGGACGGATCCGGTACCCGGAGGCAGGCCGCAGATGACGCTGCTCCGGCGGGTGCTGCCGAGCATGATTCCGGCGCCGTCGGCACGGCGGAGCTCGGCGTGGACGACCTCGCCCTCGGCCCGAGCTGTTCGCGGCACCCCAGTGGCGAGAGCTCCAGCTGCACGCCGTACTGATCGCCGTCGTGGAGGATGGCGACCGGCCGCGTGTCCAGCCCCCGGCCAGTGCCGCATACGTCGTGACGGGCGCTCCCGGCGCCCGCGCGACCCGCGTGGGTTCGTCGAGGCCGATCACCACCGTCAGCCATGCGGACGGCAGGCCCACGTGGACGCCGGAAGGAAAACCGAGTGGCCCAGCGCCCGCGTCGCCCCGTCCCCCAGGACCGCCCCGGGCCCGTCCTGCAGCAAACACACGCCCCCCCAGAAGGTTCCCCCACGACGGCCCGCCGCGGGACGGATTCCGGCCGGAACGTCCCCGGTCCCGGTGATCCCGCCGGACCCAGCCACTGGGCGGCCCGCCGCTGGGTACGCGTCGTACTGGAAGATCGTCCGACGGAGGACTGCCCGAGGAGCGGCCGGCGATGGAGTGGTTCGGAGATTCCGGTTACTGGCTCGGCAGGCTCGTCTTCCAGCGGGCTCTCGCGGCGGTCTATCTGGTCGCCTTCATCGTCGCCGCGAACCAGTTCCGGGCGCTGATCGGCGCCCGGGGGATTCTGCCGGTCCCGTCCTTCGTCGCGCGCGTAGCGTTCCGGCAGTCGCCGAGCATCTTCCACTTCCACTACTCGGACCGGTTCTTCGCCGTCCTCGCCCGGACCGGCGCCGCTCTCGCCGCCGCCGTGGTGGCCGGTGCGGCCGACGCCGTACCGCTGTGGGCCTCGATGCTGATGTGGTTCGTGCTCTGGCTGCTGTATCTGTCGATCGTCAATGTCGGCCAGACCTGGTACGGCTTCGGCTGGGAGTCGCTGCTGCTGGAGGCGGGCTTCCTCGCCGTGTTCCTGGGCAATGACACGACAGCGCCGCCCGTCCTCGTTCTGTGGCTCCTGCGCTGGCTGGTCTTCCGGGTCGAGTTCGGCGCCGGCCTGATCAAGATGCGCGGGGACCGCTGCTGGCGGGATCTGACGTGCCTGTACCACCACCACGAGACCCAGCCGATGCCCGGCCCGCTGAGCTGGTACTTCCACCATCTGCCGAAGCCGCTGCACCGCGTCGAGGTGGCCGCCAACCATGCGGCCCAACTGCTCGTTCCCGTCGCTCTGTTCACTCCTCAGCCGGTGGCGAGCGTCGCCGCGGGCCTCATCATCGTCACCCAGCTCTGGCTGGTGGCGTCCGGGAACTTCGCGTGGCTCAACTGGCTGACGATCGTCCTGGCGCTACCTGCGATCGGCGGCGCTCCCACCACCGAGGCGCTCGGCCTGCCGGCGCCTCCGGAGACCGGCCCCGCCCCCGTGTGGTTCGAGGTCCTGGTGATCGCGGCCGCCGCGCTGACCGTCGCGCTCAGCTACTGGCCCGCCCGCAACCTCCTCTCGCGCCGCCAGCAGATGAACCGCTCGTTCAATCCGCTCCATCTGGTCAACACCTACGGGGCGTTCGGGAGCATCAGCCGCACGCGCCGCGAGATCGTCGTCGAAGGGACCGACGAGCCGGTGCTCACGCCGGACACGGTGTGGCGGGCGTACGAGTTCAAGGGCAAGCCCGGCGATCCTGCGCGGCTGCCTCCCCAAGTGGCGCCCTACCACCTGCGCCTCGACTGGATGATGTGGTTCGCGGCACTGTCGCCCGCCTACTCGCACTCGTGGTTCCTGCCGTTCGTCGAACGGCTGCTGCGGGGCGACCGGGCGACGCTGAAGCTGCTGCGCCGCTCCCCGTTCCCCGACGGGCCGCCCACGCACGTACGGGCACGCCTCTACCAGTACCGCTTCACGACACGGCGGGAGCGGAAGGAGTCAGGGGCGTGGTGGCACCGGGAGCCGGTGGGCGAGTTCCTGCCGCCCGTGGCGCTGGACCACGGCGACCGCACCACCGCGGGCCGCTGAGCGGGCGCGCGGAGCAGACGCGCTGAGCGGGCGCCCTGAGCAGGCGGGCGGACCGGGCGGTCCAAACGGCGCGTCATCCGCGAAGGTCGACAGGTTCGGGCGGCTGCCGCCGTGATCCGGTTGCACACCGCACGGAGCTCGGGGTACGGCCGGTCGGCTGAACACCCGTGACATCAGTGGCCGATCGGGGGACACGGGCTACGCGCAGCGACCACGGCAGCGAGCCGTGTCCGGAGAAAGGCGGTTGCGACATGGCAGATTTCCTCACCGACCTCCAGACCATCAGGGAGCGGGCCCGTACGGAGATCGACAAGGGCCCGGTGACGGATGTGTACGGCGCCGACCTGGACCGGGTGCTCCAGGTACTCAATGAGGCGCTGGCCACCGAGATCGTCTGCACGCTGCGCTACAAGCGCCACTACTACACGGCCACCGGCCTGTATTCCGAGCCGGTGGCAGCCGAGTTCCTCCAGCACGCCCAGGAGGAGGAGCACCATGCCGACATGCTGGCCCAGCGCATCGTCCAGCTCGGTGGCGCACCGGACTTCAACCCGGAGACGCTGACGACGCGCGCGCACGCCGAGTACGACGCCAGCCCCGACCTGATCGAGATGATCAAGGAAGATCTGGTGGCGGAGCGCGTGGCGATCGCCGCGTACACCGAGATCGCCCAGTGGATCGGCGCCGGTGATCCGACCACGCGCCGCATCTTCGAGGACATCCTCGCGCAGGAGGAGGAGCACGCCGACGACATGCGGGCGCTGCTGGAGCGGATCCCGCGGGACAAGTCCGGGATCTGAGCCGGGCCCTTCAAGAAGGCGGGCCGGGCGCACCGGAGCCGACGGGAACGGGAGTTGACCGAGCTCAGGAGACGGGCGGGCCGGATCCGGCCTCCGGCCCGGCCCCGCCCCTCACATCCGCCGACGGAACGGACCGCGCCGCATCCGCAGCAGCAGCGCGCCTCCGCACAGTGCCACGACCCCGGCGGCACCGGCCAGCCAGGGTGCCCCGCCTGCCCCGGACACATGGGAGGCCACGTCGTTCACCATGCCGGCGTCCTGCGGAGGGGGCGGCTGGACCGGACTCCGTACGGCCATACTCGGCGGGCTCTGCAACCGCCCGACCGCGGCGACCCTGCCTGCCGAGGCGAAGCCCCAGTCGAGCAGCGAACGGGCCTCCTCGTACACGGCGTTCGGGACGCCGGACTGTGGATTCATGACGGTGGCCAGCAGCGTCCGCCCACCGCGTTTCGCCGCGACGACCAGGGTGTTTCCCGCGTGGCTGGTGTATCCGTTCTTCACGCCGATCAGTCCGCGGTACGGGTCGAGGCCGGGCGCCCCCGTCAGCAGGCGGTTGGTGTTCTGGATCTGGAAATGGCGCTTCACCCTGCCGTCGGCCTTCCGCCCCTCGGGGAACTCGGCCACCTCGGTGGAGCTGTAGCGGACGAAGTCGGGATTGGCGAGGCCGACGAGGGCGAACAGGGACAGGTCGTACGCGGACGAGACCTGGCCGGGTGCGTCGTATCCGTCGGCCGAGACGACTCGGGTGTCGTAGGCACCCAACGCCTTTGCCTTGGCGCGCATTTGGGCGATCGTCTCGGCCATCGACCCGTTCATCGAAGCCAGCGCGGAGACGGCGTCGTTGCCTGAGCGCAGGAACACCCCGCGCCACAGGTCCGATACGGAGTACGACTTGCCCGGCTGGATGCCGACCTGGCTGCTGCCCGCCCCGACATCCGCGAGATCGGCATGGGTCACCTTGTGCAGGGCGGTCTGCGGCAGCTTGGGGAGCACCGTCACCGCGAAGAGGGTCTTCAGGGTGCTGGCCGGGGCGAGCTTGCGGTGCGCGTCCTTCGCGGCGAGCACCTGACCCGTACGGGCGTCGGAGACCATCCACGACAGGGCCGAGATGTCCGAGGGGAGTCCAGGCGCGCCCCTGCCCGGCAGCGCCTGAACCCCGTGCCGGCTCAGCAGGGGGCCGCCGACCCTGGCGGGCACTGCGTGGTGCTGGCCTTCGCCGTCCGCGTGAGCCGGTGCCGCCGGGCCGGCGACGACCAGACACGCGGCGGCGACCGCCGCCGCGCCGGTCCGCGTCTTGAGTCCAGACATCGTCTCCATATCCGCACGGTAGGAAGGGTTGGCGGCGGGTGCCGCGAGTTCCTGCTCCATCCGGGGATCGTTCGACGTACCGTCAGTTCCTTTGTCCTGTAAGAGAACTGATGGCTTGCCTCCGGCGGAATCAGATGGGAGCGAGGAGCGGCTGCTGGCCCGAGGGCGTCCCGGAGTCCGCGACCCAGCGGACGGCACCGTCCAGCACCGACGTGTGGGGGGAGTCAACGAGGTGGACGGCCATGCCCACGCTGCGGCCCAGTTGCTCGGGCAGACCGCCGAGCAGAGCCCCGCCCCCGGTGAGCACCATCCCGCGGCCGACGATGTCGTCCGCGACGCTCGCGGGGCAGCGCCCGATGACGGCGCTCACCGAGGCGGCGATCCGTCTGACCTCCGGGGCCACGATCCGCACGAGGTCCCCGGCGGACAGGATCGCCGTCTTGGGCAGGTCGTTGATGCGGTCCCGCCCGCGTACGTCCACACACGTCGTCCTGCCCGTGGCCGCCGCCCGGCTGAGGCGGATCTTGAGCTCCTCCGCGGCCGCGAAGCCGAGAGCGAGGGTGTGCTCCTGGTGCAGGTAGGCGCGCAGCGCCTCGCCGAAGGCGTCGCCAGCGGTCGTGATGGACTCGGCGGCGACGAGGTTGCCGAAGGCGAAGGCGGCGACCTCGGTCGTCCCCGCACCGATGTCGACGACCATCGTCCCGGTCGCGTCCCACACGGGAACGCCCGCGCCGATGGCGGCCAGCGTCACCTTGGGCAGCAGGTGGACGGAGCGGACCCCGGCGAACTCGAATGCCTCCTCGACCGCCCGCTGCTGCACCGCCGTGGCCTGCGCGGGTACGCCCGCCACCACCCGCGGCGGCAGCCAGGACCGCAATCGGCCGCGCCTCTGCTGTCCGATGGCGTGCCACAGCAGCCGCGTCGCCGCGTCGAAGTCGGTGATGACGCCGCGGCGGATGGGGGCGACGGTCTCGATGGCGGGGGGCGTACGGCCGGCCATCCGCTTGGCGGAGTCGCCGACGGCCACGATCTTGCCGGCGCGGGTGTCCACGGCCAGCATCGAGGCGCCGTGGAACGACGCTCCTCTGGGGCCGCGCATCCGGGTGCAGGAGGTGCCGAGGTCGACGGCCAGATGGGTTGCGCCGAGAGCCTGAGGCAGAGGCATGCGGGATCCTTTCGCCACTGGCGACGAGTTGTCGCTCCAGACTCGGTCCGCTGCCGGTGCCCACCCGTGCACCACCCGCCACCCTCCCTCGAAAGAGTGTGATCATCCGCTCGTCGTATCCGCCGTCCAGCCCTCACCCGGTTCGGCTGCCGTACGGGATGGCCTCCCGGGCTCTTGGCCGGGCCACGCGGCGGCCCGACACTGAGCGCATGACGCAGCGCGCTCAGCTCACGGGACTCCTGGACCGGCTGGCCATCGACGATCTGATCACGGGCTACGCGAGGGCGGTCGACGACGGCGACTGGCCCGCCTACCGTGCGCTCTTCACCCCGGACGGCCGGGCCGACTACCGCGGCTCGGGCGGGATCGAGGGGATGGCCGGGGACGTGTCGGTCTGGCTCGAGGAGACGATGCACCTGTTCCCCGTACGTCAGCACCTGATCGTCAACCGGCAGGTGCATATCGAGAGCATGGACGGCGAGGCGGGGGACGGCGCACTGGTGCGGGCGGACTACATCAATCCGATGCGGCTGGACACGGAGCGAGGGGACTCGGCGGCAGGCGGTGCCTCGGCACGACCTGACGGGATCCGGCCGGACCCGGTGCGGGCTGCTTCGCGGCGGCCGGATTCCGTACGGCTGGACGGTTCGGGTGGGGCGCTGCCCGCGGTTCCGAACCTCACCTCGGGCGGCCGGTACACCTTCGGGCTGCACCGCACGGACGCAGGATGGCGGGTGCACGAGGTCGCGGTGCACGAGAAGTGGCGCCGGACCTCCGAAGACCTGGTTCCGCAACCGCGCTGACGCCCCGTCGGACCGCTCGCAGCGGTTGCGTGCTCCCCGGCACTCGCCCATAGATGACGTATGAGCGTGATCCACCGCTGTGTGTCGATCGCGGCCGCCGCCGGGGCCGTCGCAGTGGCGCTCACCGCCGCTCAGGCGACGGGGGGCGCCGAACCCGGCGGCCCGGGGGCCCTGGCGCCCCCCGAGCCCGTCGGTCCCGCCCCGGCACCCACGGCTGAGCCGCTGTCGTTCGACTTCGGTGAGCGGGAGCCCACCCAGTCCATCGGCACACCGCGTGCCGGCATCTGCTACCCACTCGGCAACGGCTCGGCCAGCGCCTTCCGGAACAACACCGAACTGAGCGCCGAACTCCACCCCTCCCCCGGCTGCGGCGGGGCTCCGGGCGCCGCAATCGAGCCCGGTCGGAAACTCACGGGCGGCCCGCCCAGCGCGAGTGTGGTGTTCAGCGTCCCGTCCGCGGGCCCGCCCTCCTCCGCCTCCTCTGGCTCCGGCCCGTCCGGCTCCGGCCCGTCCGGCTCCGGCCCGTCCTCCTCCGGGAGAAGACGGAACGGGCCATCACGGAGCGGCCGCCGTCGATGACCTGTGCGAGGTGGCGCCGGTGAGGGTGAGTACGGAACCGCGGAGGTGACCGGACCGCCGGAGGCGCCGTTGGTCGACTGTGACAACGATGCAGCTTCGACGGGTGACGGCGCGGCGCAGGACCCTGAGCAGGCCGTCGGATGGCGAAACGGTTCCGCTGCTCGCGGACGCCCCGATCTACGCGGCTCTGGCCCGTAGCTGGGCGTCCGCGGGCAAAGCAGTCCCGGGGCAGTACGATCGCGAGTGGATCAACCTGATGCGCCGGCCGGCCTGGCCCGCCGCTGAGAGGTGACGCACGGGGGGCGTCGTACGGCGCGTTGGGGACCGTCGGCCGTGCCGGGCGCACGGCCTGGGTGACGTACACCCGTACACAGGAAGGATTCATCGTGGCCACGACGCGCACCGCGCACACGGTCTGGGACGGCAATCTGCTCGAGGGCAAGGGCACCGTCTCCTTCGACTCCTCGGGGATCGGCGAATATCCGGTCTCCTGGCCCGCGCGCGCCGAGCAGCCGGGCGGGAAGACCAGCCCGGAGGAACTGATCGCGGGCGCCCACTCCGCCTGCTTCTCGATGGCTCTGTCGAACGGACTCACCAAGGCCGGCACTCCTCCGAAGCAGTTGCGGACCCAGGCGGAGGTCACGTTCCAGCCGGGCACCGGCATCACTGGCATCCACCTCACGGTGCAGGGTCAGGTCCCGGGTCTCGACGAGGCGGCATTCACCTCGGCGGCCGAGGACGCGAAGGCCAACTGCCCGGTGAGCCAGGCGCTTTCGGGCACGACGATCACGCTCACCGCGAAGCTGGTCTGACTCGGGCGGGTCCCGCGCTCAGCGCCCGGGACCCGTACGCGCGGCGGATCCGCAGGCGCGGCGGTCCGGGAGACGCGGCGGTCCGGGAGACGCGGCGGTCCGGGAGACGCGGCAGGCGCCGCCGGCCGGTGATCCGGCCGGCGGCGCCTGCGCATCGGCGTCGCGCCTGCGCGCTCTCAGAGACGGACGCCCTTGGAGGCCAGGTACGACACGGGGTCGATGTCCGAGCCGTACGTGGCCGTCTTGCGCACCTCGAAGTGCAGGTGCGGGCCCGATGACCGGCCTGTGTTGCCTGAGTGGCCGATGAGGGATCCGGTCGACACGCGCTCGCCGGGGTCGACGAGCACGTTGGAGAGATGGGCGAAGAGGGTGTAGCGCCCGTCGTCCATGCGGATCAGCACCATCTTCCCGTAGTCGCCGCCGTTGCCCGCCTGCTTCACGACGCCCGACCCGACGGAGCGGACCGGGGTACCGACCGGGACTGCGAGGTCCACACCCGTGTGGTGGCCGGCGATCCAGTCGCCGGGAATGCCGTACGCGGCGGTCACCTCGCCGGAGGTGATGGGCTTGGTCCAGGCGCCCTGCGGTCGTTCGAGCGGTTGGCCCGACGCCTGCTCCGCGCCGGAGTCCTCGTCGCTCGCGTTCTGGTTTTCGCTCGCGTGCTGGCCCTCACTCGCGTCCTGCTCCTCACCCGCATTTTCGTCGCCCTCGTCCTCGCCGACGCTCTCGGCGGGGTCGTCGGGGTCGGCGTCGTTCCCGACGCTCTGGCCGCTGAGGTAGGGCATCGGATCAAAGCCGGCGAAGTAATCGCGGTGGGGGTCGTAGTCGTCCGCCTGGGATTCCGGCACCCACGGGCTGTCGGGAGAGGCGTCCGTCGCGGTCGGGCGGGCGTTCATGGCCGGCGCCTGCTGTCCGGGACCGAGCAGCTGGCGCACCGGGGGCGGCTCCTGGCTCCGGGCCCACGCGGCGCCCGTCGCCGGGACCAGCCCGAGCGTCCCTGCGATACCGCCGCACAGGAGGAGACGCCGGACGGTGCTGCGGCGTGCGCTGCTGCGACGGATGCCGGGGGATATTCGGCGACGTATGTCTTCGGGGCTCACTGGAATGTCCTTTCCGTCGGGGTAGGGGTGGCCGGTGCCCGCGGTGGACCCGGCGTCGCCCTCACATGCCGCAGGCCTCCGACGCCCGGACGACCGCGGGGGTCCGTTGTCCGGGAGCCGGAGGCCTGCGGCTGCGGAGGCCATGTCCTGCGACTCAGGTGGGGTTGCCGATCCAGCGGCGGATGACGGCGGCCGGACAGGCCGGGGCAGCGGCCGTCGGACGCGATGAGATGCGCATGAAGACCCTCCTCCGGCACGGCTGCTGGGTGCCTGGCCGCCGGGGCGGCGCCCGTACCTGACCCCATGCCACCCCGACACCCCGTCAAGCGCACGCGCCGCAGCGGCGGGAGACGTCCCGCCAACGGAGCATCGGGTATCGCGCGAATGCCGCAACGGCCCAGGTGACGCGCCCGTGGGCTGACCCGGCTCAAAGACCGTCCCGGCGCCGCCCATCGGGTGAGCCCGCTGTACCCGCAGCGAGGAGGGGCGGCTGGGAACCGGACGGCCCGAGGGGCCCTGGGTGGCCCCACGGGTGCGGTGCGATGCTTGAGAGGTGGATGGCGTGGACGACGCACACGGCACCAACGGCGCGCACGGTGCACGCGGCACCAACGGCGCGCACGCACACCGCACCGACGGCGCGTACGAGGAGTGGTACTCCCCGCGGGCGGGCGCGGTGCTGTGGACCCGGACGGCGGACGAGGCGCCGCACCGCGTGCTGCCCGACGGCTGCACCGACCTGATCTGGCTCGACGGGGAGCTGTTCGTGGCGGGTCCCGATACGCGGGGGTACGTACCCGCCGTCGTCCCCGGTGCGCACTACGTCGGGCTGCGCTTCCCGCCCGGCCGGGGCCCCGATCTCCTGGGCGTTCCGGCCGACGAGCTCCGGGATCACCGGGTCCCGCTGGACGCTCTCTGGCCGGGCGCGGACGTCCGCCGCCTGGCCGAACGCGTGGCGGACGCCCCGGACCGCGCGGCCGCCCTGGAGCGGATCGCGGTCGACCGGCTGCCGGGCGCCCCGCGCCCCGATCCGCTCCTCGCGATCGTCGTGGCCGGCCTGCGCGCCGGCGAACCGGTGTCGGCGGTGGCCGCGGCGGCCGGTCTCGGTGAACGCCGGCTCCACCGCCGCGCTCTGGCCGCCTTCGGCTACGGGCCGAAGACGCTCGCCCGGGTGCTGCGGATGAACCGTGCGCTGGACCTGGCGCGGACCGGGGCGCCGTTCGCCGAGGTCGCGGTGGACGCGGGGTACGCCGACCAGGCCCACCTCGCCCGCGAGGTCAAGGCGCTCGCCGGGGTACCGCTGCGCGAACTGCTGCCGTAGGCCGCGCGGTCGCGCCCGTCGGTGGCCACGCAACCTCCCTCCGGGGGAGAGCGCCGCGCGGCGTCCGGCGAGCTGACGGGTGGCTACGGGTTCTGCGCGCCCGGCAGCGGGGCGAACAGGTCCACTCCGTTGCCGTCGGGGTCGAGGACACAGGCGTAGCGCATGCCCCAGAACGCGTCCCAGGGCTTGAGGTGCCCACGGTGGCCCGCGCCCACGAGTTCGTCGTACGTCCGGTCCACATCGGGGGGACCGTCGCAGGCGAAGGCGAGAGAGGCACGACCGGTGTCCCTCGGTGGCGTCCACGACCGGTCGAAGGAGCGGACGGTGTCCTCGGTGTCCCAGGCGATCCGCAGTCCGCCGGGCAGCGAGGCCTCCACATGCGGCTCGGAGTCGGCGTCGCCGGGGATGTCGAGGCCGAGCCGGCGGTAGAAGGCGAGCGATGCGGCCATGTCGGAGACGACGAGGCCGATGAGGTCGAATCGAGGTGCCATGCCCCAACCGTAGGCAGCGGGTGCGCACCGGTCTTGAACGAATCGGACAGCGCGAACGGTTCGGGGACGGCTGCGTTCCGCGGCGCCGTCGCCCCGTGCGCCAGGCTCCGCCACTCCCCGCTGCGGATCGTCGTCGACGAGGGAGCGGCAGCCGCTCAGCGGCTGCCGCTCAGGAAGTGGAGAGGTCGCCGGTGCGGTGGCCGGCTTCCTTCCGCCATGTCACGTCTCGCGGCCAACCGTCCTCATGGCCGCGCCCGCGGTGATCAGGCCGAGGAGGCACACGACAGCGCCCACGACCACGTTGTTCCAGATCATCCCCGTGTCGGGGAAGCGGGTGACCACCCACGGAGCAATGATCAGCCAAGCCCCCAGCGGGGCCAAGGTCCAGCTGAGCCCTCCAATCCTCTCCGGCACGGCGGCGAGTCCGACGGCCATCAGCGCGATGGCGATTCCCAGGACGAGGTTGTTGAGTGTCAGCTCGGGGCGGGCACTTGCGAAGTGCACCGTCCACGGGGAGATGGCGCAGTAGACGCCTGCGAGGAACGCCAGTCCCTCGATGGCGGGCGCGCTCCGTCCTTCGAGCATGCGTGCGTACCGGTCCCGCATTTCGTGTACGTCCGGGTGAGTCGCTATGTCACCTGGGCGATGCGAGAGGTCGGCCATTCCTGCTCGCCTCCTTCGGTCCATACACCGTTGTTGCGCAGTGCCCGACTATGGGCAAGCAGTTCCATTGTGCTCTTTGGAGTGCTTTAAGGGTAGATTCCTGTTCAAATACTTCGGCTCTGCACGACAAAGGTCAGAACCGCCCGGCATCCCGTCGTGCGGGGTCCGTACGAAGCTCGTCCACCCCGTACGGATTCGGCACCCGGCAAGGCGCGCGTGAGGCGCGATCGCGGCCATCGCCTGTGCCGCATGGGGGAAACTGAGCCCATGTCCACTCCGCGCCGCCCCTGCCCTGTCTGCCGTCGTCAGATCGCCGTCGTCGGGGGCCGGCTGGCCCGGCACGACCTTCCGGGCCGCCGGACCGCCCTGGAGCTGATCTCGTGTCCGGGGTCGCGGCGCATCACACCGGTCGGCGCCGGCCAGCCGCCGCTGATCGACCTGGATGCCCCGCCCTTCCCGGGTCAGCTCCCGCTGTTCTGAACACCGGGCGCCCGCTCACCCACCCCCGGACCCTCCCTTCGTACGCACAACCCCTGTGCACGTCCGGGTGATTCGCCGGCCTCCGGCCGCGTCCCGCGCACAGGACGCGGCCGCCTGCGGCAATGATCGATCCGGCCTGGTCCTACGGCCGCAGGGGGCCCATCGGTCAACCAACCGGGCCATTCACATGACAAATCGCCCGTTTGCACCTTTCCTGCGACGGATACATGCTGCGATTCTCAAGCCACTCATGGTGACGGAGATCGTCCCCCATCACTCAGGAGAACCGCATGATCCTGTCCATCTCGGGCGTCGTCCTGCTGGCCATCATCGTCTTCCTGTTCCTCCGGAAGGACGGACTCAAGGCCTCCCACGCCGTCGTCTGCGCGCTCTTCGGATTCTTCCTCGCGGGCACGGCCATCGCCCCCAGCATCAAGGCGGGCAGCGCGAGCCTCGCCAGTCTCCTGGGCGGCATCAAGTTCTAGCCACGGCCGCGCAGCGGGCCGGCCGCCACGGCCCGCACCGGCCCCCGCAGCAGGCACCGCCTCCAGGACCTCAGGAGAACGACCGTGGCCCGGCGTCCACTGCCCCGTATCCTCACCGCCCCCGCGCCGATCGCCCGTGGCCGCGATGTCGCGCGCACGGCCGCCGACAGCGTCACCGACGTCCTGCACCCCCTGATCGTCATCGGTCGGGGGCTGCGCAGGCTGGCCGGAGCGGGGCGCCGCCGCTGGTCGGCGACGCCGAGCGAGCGGCGCGGCACCGCGTTCCTGACCGCGGCGGCCGGTGTCGTGGCCGTGGCTCTGCTGCCGTACGGGCCGCTGGTGGCGCTGATCGCGCTCATGGGGGCCGCGGCCTGGGCGGGCCATGACCGTGCCCCTGCCGCGACCGGGCCGGACGAGCCCGAACTCCAGCGGCTCCGGGTGATCTACGAGGCTCTCGTACCGTACTTCTCCACATCCGACGATCCCAGTCCCCTCTACGCCCACGGTGGCGAATGGCAACAGGCCCTGTCCGCCTACGAGTTCGACGAGGACGGACGCCTGACGCGGCTTCAACTCAGCTACCCGCCCTACTTCACCGACGGCGAGCCCGCCTCCCGCGCCCGTATCGAGCAATTGCTGTACGCCAAGTGCGGGCGCGGCCGGGAGTACCGGTTCGAGTGGGACGAGGAGGCGAACGAGATGTCCATGACCGTGCTGCCACCGCTGCCCACCGACATCTGCGCCCAGCGCTTCGTCACCGCACCCGGTGAGACCGTGCTCGGCTTCACCGACGACGGTGAAGTGCAGCGCACCGTCCCCGTGTCGGGCGCCGACGCGCCGCGCGACGCCCCGCCCGTGGTGTGGCGGACCGGGCCGCGCTCCACCGAACCGCATCTGCTGGCCCTCGGCCACAACTCCGCCGGCGTCACCACACTGCTGCGTTCGGTCGCCCTGCAGGCGCTCGCCCACGGCGATGTGCTCGTGGTCGACGGCGGTGGTGCCGGCGAGTACGCGTGCCTGATCGGAAGACCCGGCGTCCTGGCCGTGGAGTGCGGTCCCGGCGGGGTCCTCGCGTGCCTGGAATGGGCCGCCAACGAGACCGAGCGCCGGCTGGTCTCCGCCAACCGCGCCCGCCAGGCCGGGCTACCGGCGCCCGAGGACACGCGCAGGGCGCTGTGGATCCTCCTCGACCGACCGGCCGCGCTCTCGCTCCTGGCCTCCGCCGAGGGCCGCCGGGATCCGCAGGAGCTGCTCCAAATCCCGCTCCGCCACGGCCGGGCAGCCGGTGTCACCGTCGTCGTCGGCGAGCAATTCGACCACGCGGAGACGCTGTCCGAGACCGTGCGCTCGCACACGCGGGCGCGCGTGGTCCTGGGAGCCACGGATTCCGCGCAGGTGGAAGCCGCCCTGGGCGCGCCGCCGCACACAACTCCGGCCTACGGCATGCCGCCCGGCCGGGGTTACGCACGTCTGGGCTCGGGCCCCGTCCACCGCATCCAGGTTCCCGACACCCCGGACCCGTACGACGACAACGCCGACGAGGCTCACCGCCGCGCGGTGCTGGAACTCCTCCCGGACCGGCCCGACAACCTCCCCCCTGCGGCCCGCCGGGCGGATGCGGGAAGGGGCGACGGCCCCCCGAATGGACCCACCCAGCGCGCGGACGCGGCCCGCCGGAGCACACGATGAGCCGGATGCAGGCCTTCACGGCCGCCCTCCACACTGCGAGAAGGCGGGTATTCAATGGCTGAGAACACGGGACAGGCAAAGTCCGAGAGATCCATCCTGATCGGGGAACTCTCCGCCGAGTTCGCCGGCACCATGGTCCTCATCCTTTTCGGCTGCGGCGTGGTCGCGCAGGTGGTGGCGGCCGGCGCACTCACCGACCCTCCGGGTGCACTCGGTGACCACGACAGCATCGCGTGGGCCTGGGGCCTCGGCGTGACTCTCGGCATCTACGTCGCGGCGCGGCTGAGCGGGGCGCACATCAACCCGGCCGTCACCCTCGCCTTCGCAGCCTTCAAGGGCTTCCCCTGGAGGAAGGTCGGCCCCTACGCCCTGGCGCAGACAGCGGGGGCGTTCGTCGCGGCCCTGCTGGTGCGCTGGAACTACACCGAGGTCCTGGCCGCCGCGGACCCCGGGCACACGCTGAAGACGCAGTTCGTCTTCTCCACCCTCCCCGGCAACGGGTCGCTCCCGGTGAGCGAGTGGGGCGCGTTCCGCGACCAGATCATCGGCACCGCCATCCTGGTGATGCTGGTCTTCGCGGTGACCGACCTCCTCAACACCCCGCCCGGGGCCAACATGGCCCCCTTCATCATCGGCCTCATCGTGGTGGCGATCGGTATGGCCTGGGGTGCGGATGCCGGCTACGCCATCAATCCCGCCCGTGACTTCGGCCCGCGGCTGGCGAGCTTCATCACCGGCTATCACGACGCATGGCGAGACCAGTACGGAAACCTCTATTTCTGGGTGCCCATCGTCGCTCCACTGATCGGCGGCCTGGTCGGTGCCGTTGTGTACAAGTTCGCCATCAGCCGGTTCCTCACCGTACCCCCGCCGCAGGAACCGGGTCGGGTCCCCACACCCGAGGGCGAACAGGCCTGACCCGAACCACGCGGTCCGGCCCAGGACTTCCCGTACGACCTTACGAGAGGCGGAAGCGATGCCAGAGTTCGTCGGTGCGGTGGACCAGGGAACCACCAGTACCCGCTTCATGATCTTCGACCACTCGGGCAGCGAGGTGGCGAGGGATCAGCTGGAGCACCGCCAGATCCTGCCGCGCGCCGGCTGGGTAGAGCACGACCCGGTGGAGATCTGGGAGCGCACCAACACGGTGATCCAGAACGCGCTGCGGAACGGCGGGCTGGACGCGTCCGACCTGACGGCGATCGGCATCACCAACCAGCGCGAGACGACCGTCATCTGGGACCCGCGGACGGGCCGTCCGTACCACAACGCCATCGTGTGGCAGGACACGAGGACGGACGCCATTGCCGCGGCCCTGGAGCGCGAGGGCAAGGGCGATGTCATCCGGAGGAAGGCGGGTCTGCCCCCGGCCACGTACTTCTCCGGCGGCAAGATCAAGTGGATGCTGGAGAACGTCGATGGACTGCGCGAGGCGGCGGAGTCCGGCAACGCCCTCTTCGGCACCACGGACAGCTGGGTACTGTGGAACCTCACCGGCGGGCCGAACGGCGGCATTCACGCCACCGACGTGACCAACGCCAGCCGGACGATGCTGATGAACCTGGAGACCCTGGACTGGGACGACGAACTCCTCGGCTTCTTCGGTGTCCCACGCGCCATGCTTCCGCGCATCAACCCCTCCGCCCATGCTGAGGCGTTCGGGGAGACCCGTACCTCTCGGCCGCTGCGCACCGCCATCCCCATCGCCGGGGTGCTTGGCGACCAGCAGGCCGCGACCGTGGGCCAGGTGTGCTTCACGCCGGGCGAGGCCAAGAACACCTACGGCACGGGCAACTTCCTGCTGCTCAACACCGGTACGGAGCCGGTCCGTTCGGAGTCGGGGCTGCTCACCACCGTGGCCTACCAGTTCGCCGACAGCCCGGCCGTCTACGCCCTGGAGGGCTCGATGGCCGTCACGGGCGCGGCCGTTCAGTGGCTCCGCGACCAGTTGAAGATCATCGGATCCGCGGCGGAGAGCGAGAATCTGGCGCGTTCTGTGGAGGACAACGGCGGGGTCTACTTCGTACCGGCGTTCTCCGGGCTGTTCGCACCGTACTGGCGGTCCGACGCCCGCGGCGCGATCGTCGGTCTGACCCGCTACAACACCGGCGGCCACATCGCGCGGGCCACGCTGGAGGCCATCTGCTACCAGAGCCGCGACGTGGCCGACGCCATGGAGCGGGACTCCGGCGTGCACCTCGACGTCCTCAAGGTGGACGGCGGTGTGACGGCCAATGATCTGTGCATGCAGGTCCAGGCGGACATCCTCGGCGTGCCGGTCAGCCGGCCGGTCGTCGCGGAGACCACCGCGCTCGGCGCCGCCTACGCGGCGGGACTCGCCACCGGCTTCTGGCAGAGCCAGGACGAACTGCGGTCCCACTGGCAGGAGTCGAAGCGCTGGGAGCCGCAGTGGAGCGAGGAGCAGCGCGCGGAAGGCTACGAGGGCTGGAAGCGGGCCATCGAGCGCAGCCTCGACTGGGTGACGGTGAAGTGACCCCTCGTCACTCCGCTGCGTCCGACCCGCACATGCCGTGACCGCCGCCGGTCGCGAGGGCCCACCGTCCGCGCGACCGGCGGCGGTGCGTCGCGCGTCGTGGATCGAGCGCCGGGCGTCGTGCGCGGGTCGTGGATCGAGCGCCGGGCGTCGTGCGCGGGTCGTGGATCGAGCGCCGGGCGTCGTGCGCGGGTCGTGGATCGAGCGCCGGGCGTCGTGCGCGGGT
>NZ_JBFAYQ010000010.1:105673-153960 GCF_040681345.1 Streptomyces sp. NPDC051776
GGTCGTGGATCTTGCGCGGGTCGTGGATCTTGCGCTGTGCGCCGGGCTAGGTGCGCGTGCGCGGTGCCTCGTGGATCCTGCGGTATGCGGCTTGGACCGTGTGGCACGCGGAGGGCGGGCCTCGGTGCGGCGTACACCGCGCGTCAGGCCACCAGGCTGCGGGGCGTGTCCGCGGCAACGGGAGCGCCGGTCTCCACCAGGTGCGCCGCGGCGGCCAGCCGGGTGGCCGCCGTCTCCGCCAGTGCGCCGCCGACGGTGAACGGCAGCCGTACGTACCCCTCGAACGCCCCGTCGACACCGAACCGCGGTCCCGACGGCACGCGTACGCCGAGCCGCTCCCCCGCCTCCGCGATCCGTGAGCCGGACAGCCCCCCGGTCCGGACCCAGAGCGTGAGGCCGCCGCTGGGGACCGTGAACACCCAGCCGGGCACATGGCGGCGGAGAGCGGCCACGAGGTCGTCGCGGTTGCCTCGCGCCTGGTCGCGGCGGATGTCGCCGGCCGCGTCCCAGCCGCCGTCCCCCAACAGCCAAGTCACGGCGAGCTGTTCGAGGACCGGCGAGCCGAGGTCGGCGTAGGCTCGGGCGGCGACGAGGCTGCGGATGACATCGGGCGCGGCACGGACCCAGCCGATCCGCAGCCCCGCCCAGATGGCCTTGCTCGCGGAGCCGACGGTCACGACCGTGCTCCCCGCGGGGTCGAACGCCGAGACGGGGCGGGGCAGTTCGGTCCCGGGGTCCAGGCGCAGTTCGGACATGGTCTCGTCGGCGACCAGGACCGTCCCGGCCGCGCGGGCCGCGACGACCATCTCCCGCCGCTGGTCCTCGCCCGCCAGCGCCCCGGTGGGATTGTGGAAGTCCGGCATCAGATAGGCCATGCGCGGCGCGGCGTCCCGCAGGACCTGCCGCCAGGCCGGGATGTCCCAGCCCGTGAGGCCACCGGCCATGGCGACGGGCACGAGACGGGCCCCGGCGTCACGCATGAGCTGCAGCACATTGGCGTACGAGGGCGCCTCGACGGCCACCCTCTCGCCGCGGGCCGCGAAGAGATGGCAGATCGCGGCGACGGCGCCCATGGCGCCGGTGGTGACCATGATCTGCTCGGGCATCGTCGGGATGCCGCGCGCGGTGTAGCGGTCGGCCAGGGCCCGGCGCAGGTCGGGTAGGCCCGCTGGGTAGTCGCCGTGGGTGCGGGCGTACGGCGGGAGGGCGTCGAGGGCTCCCTGGAACGCACGGCCGAGCCACGGCTCGGGCGCGGGCAGGGCCGCGCACCCGAGGTCGATCATGGACTCCGCCGTCTCGGGCGGGAGCGGGTCGAGGCCGCGGGTCGGCAGCGGACTGCCGGCCGGGACGGCGGTCCAACTGCCCGCTCCCCGACGGGATTCGAGGAACCCCTCGCCGCGCAGCGCCTCGTACGCGGATGCCACCGTCGTACGGCTCAGGCTGAGCGCGGCGGCGAGCTCGCGCTCAGCGGGCAGCCGGGCCGCCACCGGAACCCGGCCTTCGAGGACGAGCAGACGCACGCCGTCGGCGAGCGCGCGGTAGGCGGGCGGTCTGCGGCCCGCGGCCGTCTCGCGCGCCGGGAGGGTCTGGGAGCGGAGCAGCCGGGCGAGCTGCGCGGCACCCACCGCCGAGGTCCAGTCACCCATCGCTTCGGTCCACCTTCCCGGAATTGGCCATGGAAGCAGTCCACTCCCTTGACACAGAGTGGCACGGAACAGGCCACTTTCACCACCGACTGCCGCCGGGCACGGTGGGACACCCCAGGGGAGGGACCGTTGCCGGCACACAACCCGCCGCCCACGGGCGGCGAGAGTCGAGGAGTGGTGAGGTCGCGCGGGGGGTGGCGGGAGCGGCGTCTGCCCCGGCGCCTCGTCCAGCTCTACGCCGGTCTCGCGCTGTACGGCGCGAGCGCGGCGCTGCAGGTGGAGGCCGCCCTGGGGCTCGGCCCGTGGGACGTGCTCCATCAGGGGATCTCGGAGCGCACCGGTCTGTCGATCGGGGTGGTGTCGATCATCGTCGGGGCTCTCGTCCTGCTGCTGTGGGTTCCGCTGCGCCAGCGTCCGGGCCTCGGCACGGTGTCCAACGTCATCGTCGTCGGCGTCGCGATGGACGCCACGTTGGCGCTCGTCCCCGACCCGCACGCACTGGCATTCCGTATCCCGCTGCTCGTCGCCGCCATCGTGCTCAACAGCATCGCCACCGGGCTCTACATCTCGGCACGGTTCGGGCCCGGCCCGCGCGACGGCCTGATGACCGGACTGCACCGGCGCACCCGCCGTTCGATCCGCCTGGTGCGCACGGGTATCGAGATCACCGTCCTCGCCTCCGGCTTCCTGCTCGGCGGCTCGGTGGGCGTGGGCACGGTGGCGTACGCGCTGTGCATCGGCCCGCTCGCGCAGATCTTCCTACGGCTGTTCGCGATTCCGCTGCCCGAGGGCCCTCCGTCACCGGTGGTGGCTCACGGCGGCAGCACGCGGGGCGCCATACTGCCGCGGTGACCGCACTGCACCCCTTCCTCGACCACCCGCTCCCGATCCCCTTCGCCCACCGCGGCGGCGCGGCGGACGGCCTGGAGAACACGGCGGCGGCGTTCCGGCGCGCGATCGAGACCGGCTACCGCTATCTGGAAACCGATGTGCACGCCACCGCGGACGGCACGCTGGTGGCCTTTCACGACGCCACCCTGGACCGGGTCACCGACGCGACGGGACGGATCGGGGTCCTGCCGTGGTCCGAGGTGCGGCAGGCGCGCGTGGCCGGGACCGAACGGCTGCCGCTCTTCGAGGAGCTGCTGGAGACGTTCCCGACGGCGCGCTGGAACGTGGACGTCAAGGCCGAGGCCGCGGTCGCTCCACTGGCGGAGCTGGTGCGGCGCAGGGGCGTGTGGGACCGGGTGTGCGTCGGCTCGTTCTCGGAGGCCCGCGTGGTCCGCGCCCAGCGGCTGGCGGGCCCGCGGCTGGCCACTTCGTACGGCAGCCAGGGCGTGCGCGCTCTGCGGCTGCGCTCGTACGGCGTTCCGGTCCCGCTGCGACGGACCGGGATCGCGATGCAGGTGCCCGAGTGGCAGGGGCGCGTCCGCGTGGTGGACCGTGCCTTCCTGCGGTCCGCGCATGCGCGCGGCCTCCAGGTGCACGTCTGGACGGTGAACGAGCGCGCGCGGATGGAGGCGCTGCTCGACCTCGGCGTGGATGGCATCATGACCGACCACATCGACACGCTGCGCACCGTACTGACCGACCGCGGGCTATGGACCTGACCCTCCTCCCCCGCTCCCGGGCCGAACCTGTGCGGCCACGGGGAGGGCGAGGGACCGGCATGGGGACCGACACCATCAGCGGCGAGGAGGCGGACAGACCGGCCGCCGAGCGCCGGCGCGAGCAGCGCGGCTGGTACGTCTACGACTGGGCGGTCTCGGTCTACTCGACCACCGTCGTCACGGTCTTCATCGGTCCCTACCTGACGGCGGTCGCGCGGGCCGCGGCGGACGCCGACGGTTTTGTGCACCCGCTCGGACTGCCGGTGCGCGCGGGCTCGTTCTTCGCGTACACGGTGTCGGCGTCGATCCTGCTGGCCGTCCTGGCCATGCCCCTGGTGGGCGCGGTCGCGGACCGTACGGGGCGCAAGAAGCCGCTGCTGGCGGTCTTCGCGTATCTGGGCGCGGGGGCCACGGCGGGGATGTTCTTCCTCGGCGGGGAGCGCTATCTGCTGGGCGGGGTGCTGCTGATCGTGGCGAACGCCTCGCTCTCGGTCTCGATGGTCCTCTACAACGCGTATCTGCCGCAGATCGCCGAGCCGGACGAACGGGACGCGGTCTCCTCGCGGGGCTGGGCGCTGGGCTATGCGGCGGGCGCGCTGGTGCTCATCGCCGATCTCGTCCTGTACTCCGGGCATGAGAGCTTCGGGGTGTCCGAGGGGACGGCGGTACGGATCTGCCTGGCGTCGGCGGGGCTGTGGTGGGGGGCGTTCGCGATCGTCCCGCTGCGGCGACTGCGGGACCGGTCCGTGGCGCGCACCGGCGGCGAGGGCGCCTCGCTGGGCGGAGGCTGGCGGCAACTCGTGGCCACCTTGCGGGACATGCGCCGCTATCCGCTGACGCTGATGTTCCTACTCGCGTACCTCGTCTACAACGACGGTGTGCAGACGGTGATTTCGCAGGCGTCGGTGTACGGATCGGAGGAGCTGCGCCTCGGCCAGACAACGCTGATCACCGCGATTCTGCTGGTGCAGGTGCTCGCGGTGACGGGCGCGCTCGGCACGGGCCGGCTGGCCGGCCGCTATGGCGCGAAGCGGACGATCCTCGGCTCCCTGGTGGCCTGGACGCTGACGATCGGCACGGGCTGGTTCCTGCCGGCGGGCGAACCGGCGTGGTTCTTCGTCCTGGCCGCGGCGATCGGCCTGGTTCTGGGCGGCAGCCAGGCGTTGTCGCGCTCGCTCTTCTCGCATTTCGTGCCGCGTGGCAAGGAGGCGGAGTACTTCTCGGCCTACGAGCTGAGCGATCGCGGGACGAGCTGGCTCGGACCGCTGCTCTTCGGGCTGACCTACCAGGTCACGGGCAGCTATCGTGACGCGATCATCTCGCTCGTACTGTTCTTCGCGGTGGGATTCGCCCTGCTCGCACGGGTCCCGGTGCGGCGTGCGGTGGCCGCCGCGGGTAACCCCGTACCGGACCGGATCTAGGCACGATTTAGGGTCCGGGGCAGAAGGACGGTAGTGTACGCCCTTGGCTCACCGGATGGACCGTTACTGCACGCTGAAGAAGCGGAAACGTTGGGTGACATCTGCTGCCAGATGTGACAAACCGGGCGCTGGTGGGTACAACAAGGGGCGGCACGACGGGCGACGCATGTCCCGGAACGGGAATCTTCACCGCCGACCGGACGTTGACCGGATGACGACGACAGCGACACCTGTCCTGTGGGCGACAAGCCCGGGAGGCACGATTCATGAGTGAGCGAGCTCTCCGCGGCACGCGCCTCGTGGTTACCAGCTACGAGACCGACCGTGGCATCGATCTGGCCCCGCGCCAGGCGGTGGAGTACGCATGCCCGAACGGCCATCGATTCGAGATGCCGTTCTCGGTAGAGGCGGAAATCCCGCCGGAGTGGGAGTGCAGGGCCTGCGGGGCCCAGGCGCTCCTGGTTGATGGCGAGGGCCCTGAGGAAAAGAAGGGCAAGCCCGCGCGTACGCATTGGGACATGCTCATGGAGCGGCGGACACGTGAGGAGCTCGAGGAGGTGCTGGCCGAGCGGTTGGCCGTCCTGCGCTCCGGCGCGATGAACATCGCCGTGCATCCGCGCGACAACCGCAAGTCCGCGTAACGCGTACCGCACCTGCGGCACGGGCCGCACAACAGCACAGCGAGGCCGCGGGCTGCGGCGACACAGGGGTGTCGCCGCAGCCCGCGGCCTCGTCGTCCGCACACGCAGGTGCGCACGCCCTGTCCGGCAGGCGTGGGACGCGGATGTGTCCGTGTGGGCGAACTCCCTCCCGGTGCGGTGGCGGCGTCCCGGCCGGCGGCGGCCGCGAACCGTCCATGTCCGTCGCCAGCACGGGTGCGCAGAGAGTGAGCGCCCCGTACGGCCGGTCACCGACGCGCGCAGTGAGCAGCACCCGATCCGTGCCCCGACTGGGCCCGCGCAGTGAGCCGCACCCCATCCGTGCCCCGACTGGGCCCGCGCAGTGAGCCGCACCCCATCCGTGCCCCGACTGGGCCCGCGCAGTGAGCCGCACCCGATCCGTGCCCCGACTGGGCCCGCGCAGTGAGCCGCACCCGATCCGTGCCCGGACTGGGCCGATGCCACCGGCGCACCACGTGACCGGGCGTGAGCCGCGAAGCCCGTCGAAACCGCGCCTTCGGATCTCCCCAATGCGGTCGGCCATGCCGGAGCACCCGTGTCCGCGAGGCCCGGCACTCCCCCGGCCATCGCCGGGGGCACCGCGCCCAGCCGTCGCTGAGGCGCCCTCGGCATCGGAAGCGACGTAGCCGAGGCGAGCCGATCCGGAGGCGTCCTAGCGCGTCAGCGGCGGGCGGGGCTCGTCGTCGTTCGGGGGCCTGCTTCCCGGACGGTCCTCGCGAACGACTTCCCCCGGGACGACCTTTCCGTCCGGCCGGTGCATGCGCGCCTGCCGGTACGCGTGGCCGAACGTACCCGGCCGCGGCACCGCGACACGGCGGCTCAGCGACCGCTCCAGCGAACGCCGCAGCACCGCTCGCGTCGGCGGGAAGAGGCACAGCAGTCCGACCGCGTCGGAGACGAACCCCGGCATCATCAGCAGCAGCCCGCCCAGCATGGGCAGGGTGTGGCCCGCGTTGTCCCCGCTCTCCCCCGCGGCCTCGTCGATCGGCCGCCCCTCCGCCGCGGCGGCCTGCGCCGCCTGGACGTTGTCCGCGAGCCGGCGCCAGGCCCTGCGGCCGGCGCGCTTGATCACGTAGCCGCCGAGCACCGCACCGCCCAGGAGCATCAGCAGAACGGTGACACCGCCGATGGCGTCCGCCACCACGGTCAGCAGCCAGATCTCCAGAACCAGCCAGGCGGCGACGGCCAGCGGGACGAGTGTGCGAGCGCGTGAACGCCGGGGACGGGTGGGCGGTTGCTGGGGAGGCGAGCCGGTCGTCATGTCTTCCAGTGTGCATTGACCCACTTCTCACGGGTACGCGGGCCTGCGGATCACGCCCGGAACCCGTACGGCAACACGGTGCGCCCGCAACGGGCGCGAAAGGAGTGGATCTCATGAACTGGCGCCAGAGCGCCGCTTGCCGTGACGAGGACCCCGAACTCTTCTTCCCCATCGGCACCACAGGACCCGCCGCCACTCGTCAGGCGGAACTGGCGAAGGGGGTCTGCAACCACTGCCCGGTACAGCAGGAATGTCTGGAATGGGCCCTGGAGAACAACCAGGACTCCGGAGTCTGGGGCGGAATGGACGAGATGGAGCGGCGTGCCCTGCGCCGCCGTACGGCCCGCCGCGCCGCACGGGCGCGCCGCTGACCGCGGGGCGGGCGCAGACCCTACGCTCCATTGCCCATGAGAGGTCTGCGCCCATGAGGGGGTTGCCGGAGATCTTCGCGTGGTGGCTCGGGCTCACCGCGCTCTGGCTGGTGCTCGTCTCCACGGTCGACACGCTCGAAGCCGTGGTGGGCACCGCCGCGGCTCTCCCGGCCTCCGTCGCTGCACGCGCCGCCCGCAAGGCGGCGGAGCGGCGGTGACGGTCTCGGACGGCTGGCTCGTCGCCGCACTCCTCCCCCTCGCGGCGCTCGTGCCCGTCCTGTGGCGCATCGCCCACGGCGATCCGCGCGACCGGCTCGTCGCACAGAACCTCGGATCGCTGCTGGGCGCACTGGTGATGCTGCTCGCCGCCCGTGGCTTCGGCCGTTCCTCATATCTGGACCTGGCGTTGGTGCTGGCGGTGCTCGGCCCCGCCGGCACCCTCGTCTACGCGCGCTTCCTCGGCGGCATGCCGAGTTCGACGCTGCTCCGCCGTACGGCGGTGGTCGCGGTGCCTGCCACGGTCCTGCCGCTGTGCGTGGCGACGGGACCGGGCAGGGAGACGGTGAAGCTGCTGGTGATCGGCGCCCTGCTGATGGCGGGCAATCTGGTCACGAGCGCCGGTGCCGCGAGGCAGGACGCCGGCACCGGCACGGGAACGAGCCCGGAGGCCGCCTCCCGTCCGGGACTTGAGGAGGGGAAGGGGCCATGACCGACGTGCTGATCGTGGCAGTGCTGCTACTGGTGGCCGCCGCGTCGACCGCCGCCGTCCTCAACCGCGATCCGCTCCGCCAGGCGCTGGTGCTCTCCTTCCTCGGCCTGTCCCTTGCGCTGCTGTTCACCTTCGTCCAGGCGCCCGATGTCGCGCTCTCGCAGCTTGCCGTCGGCTCCGCCGTGACGCCGCTCATGATCCTGCTGACCGTGCGGAAGGTGAGACGCGGACCGCGGCACAGGGACGGGGAGGAGGGCGGGGGCCGGTGAGCCGCCTGGTCCGTATCCGCCTGTTCCTCGTGGCGGCGTCGGTGGTCGCGGCCCTGTTCGTGGCGGCGTGCCTGGACCTGCCGTCCTTCGGCGGCGACGAACACCCTTACGGTGTCCGCTCGGTGCGCGCCGCCGTCTCCCGGCACACGGCCAATGCGGTCGCGTCGGTCAACTTCGACCAGCGGGCCCTGGACACCCTCGGCGAGCAGACCATCCTCTTCGCCGCCGTGCTGGGCACCGTGGTGCTGCTGCGGCAGACGGCGAGCGAGGAGCGCAGGGCTCCGCAGCCCGCGCGCGTGGCCGCCCATGTCCACCGCTTCGGACTGGTCATGCTGCCGGTGACGTTCCTGGTGGGGCTCTACGTCGTTGCCCACGGCCAGTTGAGCCCGGGAGGCGGCTTCCAGGGCGGGGTCGTCGTCGCCACGGCACTGCACCTGCTCTATGTGGCCGTGGACTACCGCGCGCTGGAGCGGATCCGACCGGTCGGCCTGTACGAGGTCGGCGACGCGGCCGCCGAGGCGGCCTATGTGATCACGGGTTTCGCGGCCATCCTGGCGGGGTCGGCGTTCCTGGCCAATGTGCTGCCGCTGGGTACGTTCAACACCCTTGCGTCCGGCGGCACGGTGGTCCTGCTGAACGCCGCCGTCGGCATGGAGGTGGCCTGCGGTGTGGTGGTACTGCTGGCGCGCTTCCTCGACCAAGCGGTGGAGATCGAGGGCCCCGAGGAGCGTCCCGGGCCGGAGGTGCGGCCCGGCCCTCCGGCCGGCGGGGCTCCGGAGGCGGGAACGGCCGGCCGCCGAGAGGAGTCCGCTTGAGCGTCTTCCCCTACCTGGTCGCATGCTGGATCCTCCTGGTCGGTGTCTACGGCATGGTCACCAGCCGCAATCTGATCCACGCGGTCGGCTGCCTGGCCGTCACCCAGTCCTCCACGTACGTCCTGCTGCTCGCGGTCGGCTACCGCCGCGGCGGTACGGCGCCGGTGTTCTCCGACGCCCCCGCCGACGCCCGCGTCGTGGACCCCGTCGTCCAGGCGCTCACGCTCACCGACGTCGTGGTCGGGGCGACGGTCACCGCACTGCTGCTGGCCCTCATCATCCAGGTCCGCAAGCGGCACGGCACCGTGGACCCGGACGAGTTGTCCGATCTGAAGGGGTGACCGGTTGGATCCCGCGAGCCTGCTGGCGCTGGTCGTGGCCATGCCCCTGCTGGGCGCGGCCGTACTCGCGGCGATCGGCAGATTTCTGCCCCGTATCGCCTCCGACGCCGTGGGGTGCGTGTTCGCCGCCGGGACGGCCGCCGTGGCCGTCGCCGCCCTTGCCGGGATCGCCTCCGGTGACCCGTACGCCGTGGAGTGGGTGGGCGGCTGGCGTCCGGACAGCAGGGGCGCGGGTGTGGGCATCGTGCTGGTCGGTGACCCGATGTCGCTGGGTCTGGCGGTGCTCACCTCCCTGCTCGTCGTGGCCGTACTCGCCTATTCCTGGCGGTACTTCGAAGAGCCGCCCCGGGGCCACACGGGCTCCTTCCCCGCACTGGTCCTGGTCTTCCAGGCGGCGATGTGCGGCTTCTGTGTCACCGGCGATCTGTTCAACGCCTTCGTCTTCTTCGAGTTGATGGGGGTCGTGGCCTACGCCCTCACCGGCTTCCGCGTCGAGGAACGACGGCCGCTCCAGGGAGCGCTGGCCTTCGGCGTGACCGGCTCGCTCGGCGGGTACGCGATGCTGCTCGGCGTCGCCATGCTCTACGCGCGGACCGGGGAGCTGGGGCTCGCGCAGATCGGGCGGCGGCTGGGCAACGGCGAGCCGGACGCCCTGGTCCTCGCGGCCTTCGTACTGCTGACGGCCGGCATGCTGGTGAAGGCCGCGGCCGTACCGTTCCACTTCTGGCTTCCCGACGCGCACGCGGTCGCACCCACGCCGGTCTGTCTGCTGCTGTCCGGTGTGATGGTGGAGCTGGGCGTGTACGGGGCGGCGCGCTTCTACTGGACCGTCTTCGCCGGCCCGGGCGGCATGCCGGCGGAGCCCGTGACCCGTACGCTGCTGGCCGCCGGAGTCCTGACGGCGCTGCTCGGCACCGCGATGTGCTGGCAACAGCGCCATCTCAAGCGCCTGCTGGCCTTCTCCACCGTGGCCCACACCGGTCTGTTCCTGATCGGCGTCGGCGTGCTGAGTCCCGAGGGGGCGGCGGGCACCGCGCTGTACGTGCTGGGTCACGCGGGCGTGAAGGCCGCCCTGTTCGCCTGCACCGGTGTGCTGCTGGACCGCTACGCGTCCGTGGACGAGTACGAGTTGTACGGCAGGGCACGCGAACTTCCCCTGACCGCCGGTCTGTTCCTCGCCGGCGGTCTCGCCCTGGCCGGACTGCCGCCTTTCGGCACGGCGTTGGGCAAGGCGGTGGCGGAGGAAGCCGCCGGACACACCGCGCAGTGGCTTGTCGCCGTGTTCGTCCTCGTGTCCGCGGTGACGGGCGGTGCGGTGCTGCGGGCCGGGTTGCGTGTCTTCGCGGGTGCCGGGCCGCGGCCCGAGGGGACATCGGCGCAGCGCGGTGAGGAGACCACCGGCGACGAGGAGCCTGAGACGTCGGGGCCGTTGCGGCGGATCCCCGACACGATGCTCGCGGTCCCGCTGCTGCTGCTCGCGGGAGCGCTGGCCGTGGGGCTGGTCCCGGGGATCGCGGCGGGCGCGGGGCGCGCGGGGGACCTCTTCGCCACGCACGGGCCGTACGAGCGCGCGGTCCTGGACGGACTGACGGCGCCCTCGGAGGTCTTCGCCGCGCCGCACTGGACGGTCGCGGGCGTACTCCTCGGGCTGCTGTCGGCCGGACTCGCCTGTGCGCTCGCCCTGCTGGGCGTCCGCCGCCCCCGCCCGGGCCGCATGGCCGGCATCATGGCGCCCGTACGGAGACTGCAGTCGGGGCACATCGGCGACTACGTGGCCTGGGTGGTCGTGGGCATGGCACTGCTCGCGGCCCTGGCCGCTCCGGGGGTCATGTCCTGAGGCGCGGCGGGTACCCGGTGGATGGCCGGGCACCGCCCGCGCCGTTCGGCACGATGCCCGCGTGCGAGTAAGGATGGAGGCATGAGCGAACGTTCACCGGAAGGCACCGCCGACTCAGGACAGGTCCCGCGCGACATGCCGGACCAGCAGGAGGGTGGCGCCAAGACGCCCGATCAGTGGTACGCGGACGACCTGGACCGCAAGGAGGAGGCCGAGGCGGAGCTCTTGGAGAACGAGGAGGAGCTGCCCGACACCGACGTGGCGGGTACGGGCCGCCGCGGCGCCGAGGGGACGACCGACGACGGCGGCGAGGAGAATGCGCCGGGCGAGCCGACCGACTGACGAACGACTGACCGGCCGCCGACTGACGACGGACCGGACCCGTCCCGCCCCCTCACCACACGGCGCGCAGCTCGGGCAGCAACGTCGTACGCGCCCAGTCCAGAAAGGCGGGCTGGCTGGCTCTCCCCGCCCACTTGGACCAGGGGCGACCTCGGTTAACCCGGCGTCCACGAAGGGCCGTACGGCCTCGACGAACGCCTTGGGCTCGGCACCGCACGGAATCGATTCGGCCACGTATTCCGGCCTCACGAACTGTGTGTGGCGGAGTCGAAGGAAGTGGGCCCGGGCAGTTCCGAGTTGACCTTCCAGCCACCGCCGCACCACCGGAACTGGTCGTGCGCGCGGGCCACCGCGGCGTCCCGGTCGGCGTCGAAGCAGACGGGCAGTTGGCCGATGCGGGGCTTCCCCGCATCTCCGTGCTGCGCGAACGCGTTAAGGCCCCGAACCCCCCGGCTGCCCCGTGCAAAACATCGTGAACGGGCCGCAAGGAGTCCTGCGGCCCGCCGGCCCGTCCCGCGGGCGCCCGGCGGCCCGGCCCGTTGGACCGGGCGGCGCAGCGGGAAACGATCTCGCCGAGGCGAGCGTCAGGAGCGCTTGCGGCCCAGCAGGCGGTCGGCCCGCGCGCCGACGCCCCACGCCGTGACCCGCCAGAGCGCCTCGACGACGATGTCGCGGCTCATCTTGCTGTCGCCGCGCTCACGCTCGATGAAGGTGATCGGCACCTCCACGACACGGAATCCCGCCTTCACCGCGCGCCAGGCCATGTCGACCTGGAAGCAGTAGCCCTGGGAGACGACCTCGTCCATGCCGAGCCGCTCCAGGGTCTCCTTGCGGAAGGCCCGGTAGCCGCCGGTGATGTCCCGCAGCGGCAGGTCGAGCAGCAGACGCGAGTACGTGCTGCCGCCGCGGGAGATGAACTGGCGCATCCTGGGCCAGTTGACCACGCGACCGCCGGGGACCCAGCGGGATCCGAGGACGAGGTCGGCGCCCTTCAGCGCGGTCAGCAGCCGGGGCAGTTCCTCGGGCTGGTGCGAGCCGTCGGCGTCCATCTCGACGAGCACGCCGTAGCCGTTGTCGATCCCCCACCGGAAGCCCGCGAGATAGGCGGCGCCGAGGCCCTCCTTGCCCTTGCGGTGCAGCACGTGCACGTGGTTGTCCTCGGCCACCAGCTCGTCGGCGAGCTTGCCCGTGCCGTCGGGGCTGTTGTCGTCGGCGACGAGGATGTGCGCATCGGGCACCGCGGACCGCACCCGGCCGACGATGGGCTTGATGTTCTCCGCCTCGTTGTACGTCGGGATGATCACCAAGACCGTTCCGAGCGGCCCGTACTGCCTCTGCACGCCCTCGTTCACTGCTGCCCCTTCGTTGCCGTGCGTCCCCGTGTCCGGTGGCGCCCGAGCGCGATCGCTCCTGCGCAGGACAGGAGCCCCACCATAGCGAGCGCCCACTCCGGGCCCGCGCCGACGCGGTCGGCGACGGTCGAGTGATCACGCAATGGGAGGCGTGCGGTGAGGACGTCGCGGGTGAACTCCTCGGTCCGCTGGTCGATCGTGCCGTCGGGAGCCACGATCGCGCTGATCCCGCTCGTGGCCGCGGTGACGACGGCGCGGCCGTGCTCGATGGCGCGCAGCTTGGACATGGCGAGCTGCTGCTCGGGCTGCCCGGTACGGCCGTAAGTGGCGTTGTTGGTCTGCACGACGATCGCACGGGCGCCGTCGTTGACGGTGTCGCGCACGATCTCGTCGTAGGCGATCTCGAAGCAGATGACATCGCCGAGCCGGGCGGGCCCGGTCCGGAGTACGCCGTTGTGGTCGCCCGGATAGAAGTCGCGCGGCACCCGCTGCAGCCGCGAGATGACCTTGCTGAGCTGGTCGCGGAAGGGCACGTACTCGCCGAAGGGCACCGGGTGCTGCTTGGTGTACGAGGCGCCGGGGCCGGTCTTCGGGTCCCAGACGATGCCCTGGTTCTCCACGTAACCCTTCTCGGTCGGATGGTCGACGAGGGCACCGACGAGGACGGGCACGCCGACCGCCTTCACCGCCTCGTCGATCCGCCCGCGGGCCTCGGGGTACTGGTACGGGTCGAGGTCGGAGGCGTTCTCGGGCCAGATCACGAGGTCGGGCTTCCGCGTTCGGCCCGCTTTCACATCCGCCGCGAGGTCCAGGGTGGCCTCGACGTGGTTGTTGAGGATCTTCATGGGCCGGCCGAGGAAGTCCATCCCGGCCTGCTGGACGTTGCCCTGGACGACCGCGATGTTCACGTGATCGTCGGCGGTGCTCGGGACCGGCACGGCGAACCCGGCCGCACCGACCGCGACCGCGAGCACCAGGGCACCTCCGGCCGGCAGGATCGCCCCCACGGTCCGCGGGGCGCGGCGCAGCCGCCAGGCGACCACCGCAGCTGCGGCGAGCAGAGCCCCGCTCAGCGCCACGGCGAAGGTGACCAGGGGGGCGCCGCCGAGCGCGGCGAGCGGGGTGAAGGGCGAGCCGGTGTTGGCGAACGCCAGTCGTCCCCACGGGAATCCGCCGAACGGCACGCGGTCGCGCGCCCACTCCTCCGCAACCCACAGGCAGGCGGCCCACAGGGGCCACAACGGCAGCCGGGAGGTGAGGGCGAGACCGGCACCGAGGGCGGCGAGGAACAGCGCCTCGATCAGGGCGAGGCCGAACACCGCGTCGTAGCCGACCACATGGAGCCAGTGCAGCAGGGCGAAGAAGAACGGCAGCCCGAACGCGAGCCCGGTCCAGGCTCCTTGGCGCACGGTACGCCGACGGGTCAGCAGACTGAGAGCCGCGACGGCGAGCAGGGACAGCGGCCACAGACCGTACGGCGGGAAGGCCACGGCGAGGGCGGCACCGGCCAGTGCGGCGAGCGAGGTGCGGGGTGCTTCGCGGCGGGCGAGCCGGAGCAGGCGGACGGCGCGGCCCGGCCGCGCGCCGATGCTCGCTCCCGCGGGCGCGGCGACGGAGGCGGGCGGGGTCGCGTCGCCCGGGGTCGTACGAGGGGCGTCGCCCGGGGGCGGCGTACGAGGGGCGTCGCCCGGGGGCGGCGTACGAGGGGCGTCGCCCGGGGGCGGCGTACGAGGGGCGTCGCCCGATGCGGGCCGGGAGACATCGGCGGGCGCGGCGCCGGAGTCCACTGAGATCGGCTCCTGGGCGCGCGCACGCTCGGGCCCGGGCTGAGGAGAGCCGGGCTCCGGTTGCTCGGGCCTCGCCGTGCCCGGCTCCGGGGAACCGTCGGCGCCGGGCTGTGCGGACTGCCCGGTCCGCGCCCCGTCGTCGTCGGCGGACCGGCCCGCACGGGCCTGCGTCGCTCCCTGGGTGTCGTCCGCGCGGTCGGCGCGCGACGCACCTCCGGAGGAGTTCGCGGCGGTGGTGTGGGGGCCCGGTGGCAAGGTCGCGGCCTTCCTGCAGGTCGAGCGGTGCTGTGAAGCGACCGTACATCGCCGTGCCGGGGTTCTGGACCCCGGGCCGGCGACCGTCACCGGAGTCACGTACTCCGCTTCGCCCCCGGCACACCAGGGCTACGGCCGTGAGCGTACGGAAAGGGTCGGCTCCGGGCAGCCTGAGCAGGCCTGACAGCCGGGTGGCTCACCGAGCGGGCACGGTTCCGCCGCGGCGGCCCGGGGGGAGCACCGAAGAGGATCGGCGGCGTGAGGAGCACCCAAGAGGATCGGCGGCGTGAGGACGAGGTGCGCACCGCGGGGAGCGGACCGTGGAAACGTACGTCCACGATTCCGGCCCGCCAGCGCCGAAGGGCGGGTTCGCCCGGGAGTTCGCTGCGGATGGGGGCCCGGCGCCCTTCGGGCCGACCTGGGACCCGCTGGCTGCGGGTCAACCGAAAGCCGTTGTCTACTGGACGCCCGGGCCCCACCCGGGTCACACCTGCCGGCCGGCCGGAACCTTCCTTCGCCCCCGTGGCGCGGGCGCTGGACCTGGCTCCCAGTGGTGGCGCACCGTGCGGCGCACCACCCCATGGCCCAGCGGCGTTCGGCGACTGCGTGGAAAATTCCCCGGTCGGACGTCCTGTGGTGGACTCGGCCGAACCTACCGGCCGTCGACCGCTTTCTGTCAACAGCCGTTTGACCTGGGCAAATTCAAGGATTCGCCAGGTCAGTGGGAAAGATCCGCAGGTAGCGCGACGGGCTGCGCAGACAGGGTTCCGCGTCGCGCCACCCCGGTACGTCACTCGTTCGGCCGTGCGAAGACCGTGTGTCCGCCCACCACGGTGCGCACGGCTTCCGGCAGGTCGGCGCCCGGGGTGAGATCGGGCAGACCTGGGGTTCCGG
Source organism: Streptomyces sp. NPDC051776 (assembly GCF_040681345.1). Taxonomy (NCBI): domain Bacteria; kingdom Bacillati; phylum Actinomycetota; class Actinomycetes; order Kitasatosporales; family Streptomycetaceae; genus Streptomyces; species Streptomyces sp. NPDC051776. The sequence continues at coordinate 121,264 of NZ_JBFAYQ010000010.1, forward strand.
AACGCGGATCGGTCGACCAGCGGGCGACCCGCTCGTCCGGTGCCTGGACGACGAGTTCACCGGTGCGCCACACCGCGTAGTCGGCCGGCGCGCCGGGCACGAGCGTGCCCGCGTCGTCCCGTCCGACGGCCCGCCAGCCACCGCGCGTGTGCGCGGTGAAGGCGGCCCGCACCGACACGCGGTGGTCGAGCGTGCGGTGGAACGCCGCGGCCCGCACCGTCCCCCACGGGTCGAGCGGGGTGACCGGGCTGTCGGAGCCGAGCGCGAGCGGGACACCGGCGCGCAGCAGGGCGGCGAACGGGTTGAGGGTGCGGGCCCGCTCGGCGCCGAGCCGCCGCGCGTACATCCCGTCCTCGCCGCCCCACACCGCGTCGAACGCGGGCTGGACGGACGCCGTGAGCCCCAGTTCGGCGAAGGCCTCGATGGTGTCGGGCGTGAGCATCTCCGCATGCTCGACGCGGTGGCGGCCGGCGCGGATGCGGGCGAGGCCGAGCCTCCGGGCCGCTGCCCGTACGCCTTCGACGACCGTGGTCACGGCGGCGTCCCCGATGGCGTGGAAGCCCGCCTGGAGCCCGGCCTCGGTGCAGGCCGCGACGTGGGCCGCGACCGCACTGGCGTCGAGGTATGCGGTGCCGCTGTGACCGGCGTCGGCGTACGGGGCGTGGAGGCAGGCCGTGTGCGAACCGAGGGCACCGTCCACGAAGAGGTCCCCGGCGGCGCCGATCGCCCCCAGCTCCCGGATGCGCATCGCGTCCTTCGCACCCGCGACCTGCTCGGCCCAGTAGCCGAAGACGCGCGGGCCGGGCTCCGCGGCGGCCAGCGCGAGCAGCCCGGTGAGGTCGTCCTCACCGGAGATGTCGGGCCCGGCGCACTCGTGCACGGACCCGATGCCGAGGGAGGCCGCGCGACGTCGGGCGGCACGCTGGGCCTCGGTGCGCTGCTGCGGGGTGAGCGCCGCGTGAGCGGTGCGGCGGGCGGCGTGGTGATCGTCGCCGGTGAGCGGCGCGTCGGGGCGGCCCGCCAGGCCGGGGACGAGCCCGAGCAGTGCCGTGGTCACCACGGCCGAGTGCACATCCACGCGGGTGAGGTAGAGCGGCCGACCGCCCGCGGCCTCGTCCAGTTCGGCGCGTGACGGCGGCCGCTGCTCGGGCCAGCGCGTGGCGTCCCAGCCATGGCCGAGCAGCACCGGGTCGCCGGGGTGGGCGGCGGCGTGGGCGCGTACGAGGTCCAGGGCCTCGGCGAGCGTACGGGCCCGGGTGAGGTCGAGGCCGGTGAGGGCGAGCCCGGTCGCGGTGGTGTGGACGTGGGCGTCGGTGAACGCCGGGGTGACGAGCGCGCCGTCGAGCCGTACGACCTCGTCGACGCCGTCGGCGAAGGCGTCCGCGGCCCCCTCGGAGCCCACCCAGGCGACCTGGCCGCGCTCGACGACCATGGCGGTCGCGAAGGGGTCGGCGGGGCTGTGGACGGTGCCGCCGCGCAGCAGCACCGTGCGGGGGACGTCCGTGGTCACGGGGCTCTCGCTCATGACGGCCAGTTTCTCCCGTCCGCGGCGGCGGGCGGCGCGGGGGTCCCGGAGAAGGGCGCCGGCGGGAATGGTCAGATCCGCGGCGGCCGGGACTCGTACGGGGTGGACAGCACGACCGTCGTCCGCGTGGAGACACCCGACCGGGAGCGGATCCGGGTCAGCAGATTCTCCAGCTCCAGCGGCGTGGCCACCCGCACCTTGAGGATGTAGTTCTCGTCGCCCGCGACGCTGTGGCACGCCTCGATCTCGGGCACGTCGGCGAGCCGGTCCGCGATGTCGTCGGGCGCGCTGGGGTCGAAGGGCTTGACCGAGATGAAGGCCGTGAGCGGGAGGCCGACGGCCTCGGGGTCCACCACGGCCGCATAGCCGCGGATGATGCCGCGCTGCTCCAGTCGGCGGACGCGCTGATGCACAGCCGACGTGGACAGGCCGGTTGCCTTGCCCAGATCGGTGTAGCTCATACGTCCGTCTTTGACGAGCAGTTCCACAATTTGCCGGTCCAGTTCCTCCACAGCGCAAAAACCTACAGTGAGCTGGTTGCCTCGGCATACCTGGGCTACGGGAGCAGCGGGCGGGCGCGTACATCACCTGCGTACTCCGTCTACGCACGGACTCCGCACGGGGTCGTGTGCGGGGCCGTCCGCGCCCCGCCCGATGGGCAACGGGTCCGGAGGGCGCCCTGTCAGCCCTCTGTGTCGTCCTCGGGGCCGGTCGGACGGGAGGCCGGACTGACGCACAGCAGGACGACGGTCCTGTCGGGGTGCGTGCTGGCGCCCACCTCGTCCACCGCGAACTGGCTCTTCAGCTCCTTCGCGACCTGCTGGGCATCGCGAGCCCTGGTGGCGCGGAGGACCGTGGTGATGTCTCCGGCGTCCGGGGGCGCCAGATCGGCGGAGACGGTGACGGAGGACCGCCGCGCATCGACGGTGCACCACCACCGCTGGGGCGTCCCGGCGGCGTCCCGCATCATGCCCTGCACCGCCGCCTCCTGCGGTGGGGGGAAGGCCTGCCCGATGGCGCGCAGGACGGTCTCGGCGGCGTCCTGGCTCCCGTCGTAGAGCTCCACGCTTACCTGTCCGGGCTCGGCGCCGGTCATCAGGGACTCCGATCGCGCTCGGGCGTCATCCCACGAGGGCTGTGTACGAGGTAGTAAGAGGTAGTAACAGGTGGAACGGTGAGGTGCCCAGAGTACGCACGCACGCGCCCCGCCCGGTGCGGCCGGGCACGCCCTGTGTCACGGTCTGTCGCCGTCCGGCCGGCGGCCTCACGGGCGGGACGGGGCGAACCGCCGCTGCCGCAGGCACCGGCCGCGACCCTCCGCGGGCGGCGCGGTCGCGGGCCACGCCCGACGGCCGGGTTCACAAAGCGTCGGGGGACGGCATCTCCAGCGCCCCGGCCAGCTCCGCACGCGAGGTGACCCCGAGCTTGGCGTAGGTCCGCTGCAGGTGGTTGTCCACGGTGCGGATGGAGAGAACCAGGCGCGCCGCGATCTCCTTGCTCGTGAGGCCCCGGGCGGCGAGCAGGGCGATCTCCTGCTGACGCCCGGTCAGCGGCATCGCCGAGTCCAGCCAGGCCAGTCCCGGTGTCCGCGCTCCCTCGCACTGGGCAGTGAGCTTTCTGGCCCGGACCGACATGGCGTTGGCCGACCGGAAGTCCCCCATGCGTCGGTGTGCCGCTGCGGACGCGGCCGCGGCCTCGGCCGCGGTGAGGTACGCCCCCATGGCCTCCAGGTGACAGGTCGCCTGCGCCAGCCTCTGCGGGTCGCGGTCGGCCAGGGCCGCGGCGTGCTCGGCGCGGGCGCGGACGAACGCCCCGTCGCACAGCTCGGCCAGTTCCGCCAGCCGGTCCACGGTGCCCCCCGGGTCACCCAACCGCGCGATCTCGGACAGCAGTTGGGCCTCCATGGTCCACAGGCCCTGCCGCCGTGCGTCGGCCGCCGCGTCCCGCAGCACCTCGCGCGCCGAGGTCAGATCGCCCCCGGCCGCCATGCGCCAGGCGGGCGCCACGCGGGCGTCCGGGCGCACCCATCCCGCGGTGGTCAGGTCGCTCAGCTCCGACAGCGCGCAGTCGGCCGCATCGATGTCGCCGAGCAGGGACTCGGCGAGGGCGAGACCGGCCACGGAGAGTCTGCGTTGCGCGGTGAGGTGGTGGACGGCGCTGATCTGCGCGGCCTCGGCGTACCAACGGCGGGCGCTGGCCGCCCGCCCCGCGAGGTGATGGCTGCGGCCGAGGTTGAGGGCGAGCCAGGCCTGCGGGATGGGGGCGCGGTCGGCGACGGCGTCGCGGTAGCCCCGCTCCGCCACGGCCACGGCGTCGTCCAGGCGCCCCGCCTCGCACAGGGCGTAGACGCGTGAGATGAGCTGCGACGAGGGATGGGAGACCGCCACCAGGTCGGTGACCTTCGCATGGGCGCGGTAGGCGCTCTCGGAGAGTTCGAGGGCCTCGGCGGTGCGGCCGACCTCGGCGAGCGCCGCGGTCCGGGCGAGCGCCCCCATCACGCTGCTGCGGGGGTCCATGCGGTCCAGACCCTCCAGGAGCTCCAGGGCCCGGTGGGGATCGCCGCCGAACGCCTTGACGGTGGCCTCGGAGACGTTCAGCGCGTCACGGGCGCCCGGGGAGGTCAGCGACTCCCGGGCGCGGTTGTTCACGTCCAGGGCCTCGGGGATCCGGAGGGTCCCCCAGAAGAGGTTCTTGACGCGCTGCAGTACGCCGAGCAGGCGCTCCTTGTCGGTCTTCGCCAGGGTGCCCGCACGCTGGAGCACCCCGTCGGACTCCTCGAACTCGCCTAGTTCGTAGAGGGTTTCGCCGAGCAGCAGACACGCCTGGAAGCTCTCTTCCTGGGCCAGGGCGGCGCGGGCCAGACGTGCGGCGTGCTGGTAGTCGAAGGCGTAGCGGGCCAGCGACGCGGCCCGGAGGAGCAGCGCGGGGTCGGCGGCACCCGTGGCTTCCAGGCGCCAGGTGGCCACGCGGAGCGGGTCGCCGCGGCGCCGGCAGCCGAACGCCTCCAGGAGCTCGGACTGGGCGAGCAGCAGACGGCGGCGCCGCAGAGCGGGGATGCGGCGCCGCAGGACCTGGCCGTGGAGTGGATGGGCCAGGTCGACGGAGTGCCGTCCGCCGTCGGTGCGCACCTGCACCAGGCCGCGAGTCTCCAGCAGCTCCAGCGTGGCGGAGCGGATCTGTGCCTCGGCGAGGCGCAGTTCGAGTGGGCCGGTCAGGGCGAGGATCTCCAGCGCGTCCCGCTCGTCGGGCCCTGCCGAGCACAGCCGTACGTCGATGAGGTCGGCGAGCGCTCCCGTCCCGACCGGGAGCTCCTTGAGGCGGGACACCCCGTTGTAGGCGTTCAGTGTGCCCGCGGACATCGCGCCGAGCACGAGTTCCCGCAGGTAGAGCAGGTTTCCGCCGCTCGCTTCGCACAGCATGTGCAGCGTCTGTCCCTCGACGGGGCCGCCGAGGACCTGTTCCAGCAGAGCCTCGATGTCCGCGGGCCCGAGGTGGCCGAGGGAGAGGCGGCGGACCCGGTCGCCGGTGTCGAGGGCGCTGACGGCGGCCGTACGCGGCTCGCCCTCGCGCACGGTGGCGATCAGGAAGAGGTGCTCGGTCTGCAGGAGCTGGCTGATCAGGGTGGCCGAGGTGGTGTCGAGGAGATGGAGATCGTCGACGAGCAGGACGTAGCGGCGCGTTTCCCTGCCTGTGCGCAGATTGACGGCCGCCCGCTCGAACGCGGCGACCGGATCGTCGGCGACCGGCTTGCCCGGCAGCAGGTGGGCGACCGCTCCCAGAGGGATGGCCGCCGCGGCGGCGCTCGCGACCGCCCGGCCACCGGGGTGCCCGGCACCCAGGGCCCGGTCGAGGCATTCCTCCGCCAGCCGTGTCTTACCGACTCCGGCCTGACCATGAAGGATGACCGCCCGGCACCGGCGGTCGGCCAGGCCGGCCGCGACGGTGTCGAGCTCACCGCTTCTGGCGACCAGCGGCCAGCGTGCAGCGGCGGACGCGTAGGGGGATCTTGCGACGCTCACGACGCCCATCAGCATAGGTCCGGCACCCGCGGCGGTGAACCCTGCGGAACGACGCCATGTGCCGTCATCGGCGCGGATGTCCGGCCTCCGGATCCGCGGTGCTGGCGGGAGAGTTGGGGTCCGTGTGGCCCGTGGGTGAACTCCGGACAACAGTCCGTGGTATGCGGACACGGACGGTGAGTACGCCACCGTGCGAGATATGGGTATTTCTTGCTCACGACGGACGCCGGGCGCGGTGATTCGGTGGAGGGGCAAGGTCGAGTCGAATCCCCTCGCAGGGGAGGCCATCACTGTGGACATACCCGGCCCCCGAGATTTCGAGGTCCCTCACCACCCCGAGGCCTCCGCGCTCGCCCGTACCCGTACGCGTGCCGCCCTCGCGCAGTGGGGCGTGAACGGCGAGACGGCGCACCACGCGGTCCTCGTGGTCTCCGAGCTCGTGGCCAATGCCGTGTGCCACGCCAAGCCCCAGGTGACGGTACGGGTCGGGTGCGAGTGGTCGGCGGCCGGCGCGGCCGTACGGATCACGGTCGTGGACGGTGGCCCGCTGGAGTGCCCCGTCGTCCTCCCTGACGAAGACCTGCCCGAGCGGGGCAGGGGACTGCGGATCGTGGAGGCGATCTGCGACGAGACGGGTGTTCGGCAGGCGGGCGGCCGGCATGTGCGCTGGGCCGTCGTCGCCGAGGCATGAGCGGGAGCCGCGGGCGGCGTGCCGGGCGAAGGCCACGGGCGGCGTGGCAGGCGAAGGCCACGGCGACGTACCGGGCGAAGGCCACGGGCGGCGTGGCGGGCAAAGGCACGGGCGGCCGGGCGCGAACGGGGAGGAGCGGTCGTGAAGGGCCTGACGGGGACGTGCCGAGGCGTCCGGGCACACACGAACGGCATGTGACGAACGCCACACATTCCGCCAACTGTCCACCGGAGCGCCGCGATTACCCGGAGCGCGGTCAGGGAAATGCTTGCTGTGGTCGAGGCCGCAGCGCCTTGTCGGCCCAACCGAGGGGGAGTTACATGCGCAGCTTGAAGCATTCCGGTCGTAGCGACCGCACCCGGTCCGTGCCGGCGGGCACGGCTCCCGATCCCGCGGAGATCGGCGCGGCGGAGGAGCGCGACGAGGACAGTCTCGACGAAACCTTCGAGATGTTCCGGGTGGTGTGCCCCGACTGCGCCCGCCCGATCGCGTTGCTGGCCGAGGAAACCGCCCTGCCGGAGCACGCGCTGGTCCGCACGCCGTGGAACCCCTTCGGTCTCACGGTCTGCCCGGGCACGGGGCGCTCCGTCGTCGAGGCCACGCCCGCCGACTCGTCGCTCGACGCGCACGAGCAGGACGCCGGAATGCTGCTCACCCTGCCGGAGGGCCTGGACTGGCGCATGCAGCCGTTCTCCCATGTCGGCGGGCCGGGCTCGCAGCCGATCCGCGGTCTTCCGCCGGTGGGACGCCGGGCCGCCTGACAGGACCGCCCCACGCCCGCCGCTCGGCCGTCACCGGCCGACGCGAAGTCACTGGCCCCGGGCGTCATGGTCACCGGCTCGGGCGTCATGGTCACCGGCTCCTGACGTCATTCACCGGCTCGGGCGTCATGGTCACCGGTCGCCGTGGTCACCCGCCCGCCCCTCATGGTCGTAGGCCGAGTCGGGCACGGTCACCGACGTGGGCGCCGTACGTGCCTCCGTCACTGTCCTGCGCCGATCCCCCTTGACGCCAACCCTCTTGCCGCGACCCCTTGCCAGGGGCAGGTATTGACCTGGGGTCGGCCCCATCGGGCCTGCGCCGGCCGACTCCCCGTCCGCCGGTTCTCGATCCCGCCGCGAGCGGTCATCGACCCGGCGCGAGCGCGCGCCTCGGGAGCGCTTCCCGCGCAACATCGTGCGCTACGGCCCCGTTCACCACACCCCGCGCAGACACTCTCCACTCATCACGCATGCTGACGCACCGGGGCATTGTCCGCTGCCCGCGGGCGGGGCACCATGCAATGAAGCAAGGACGGAGTCGCTCCATGCATGAGGCCGCAATGGACACCATCACCCCGCACCGGCAGGGCGATCGCTCCGTGGCCGACCGCCTCCTGAGCGTCCTCGACGCCTTCGATCTGGAGCGGCCCGCGCTGTCGCTCACCGACATCAGTCGCAGGTCGGGCCTCCCGCTCGCCACGGCGCACCGCATGGTCGCCAAGCTGGTGAGCTGGGGCGCCCTGGAGCGCGACGACGAGGGCGACTACCACATCGGGCTCCGGCTCTGGGAAGTCGGAGCGCTGGCTCCGCGCGGGATCGGCCTGCGGGACGCGGCGCTTCCCTTCCTCGAGGACCTCTATGAAGCCACCCACGAGAATGTGCATCTAGCGGTGCTCGACGGTACGGACACCGTCTACATCGAGCGTCTCTCCGGCCGTTCGGCAGTCGGCGTACTCAGCCGGGTCGGCGCCCGCTGGCCCCTGCACGCCACCAGCGTCGGCCTTGTCCTGCTCGCCCACAGCGCACCGGAGCTGCAGGAGCGCGTGTGCGCTGGACCGCTCCGCGCCTTCACCCGGCACACGATCACCGACCCTGCACTGCTGCGCCGTACGCTCGCCGAGGTCCGGCGCCGCGGATGCGCGATCTGCGAACGGCAGATCACCGACGACGCCGTCGCTGTCGCCGCTCCCGTTCGCGGCCCTCAGGGGGACGTCATGGCTGCGGTGGGCGTCGTCGTTCCCGTCGACGACGCACGGACGAGCACGCTCGTCCCCGCCGTCCAGGTGGCTGCGCGAGGCATCTCCCGCTCACTGCACCGCCCCGGTGGCGGCAACGGGTGAGCGGCTTGCACGCCGTGCAGCACCCACGGGCGTGACCGCGTGACCGGAGAGGCAACAAGGTTTCGGCACGCCCTGTGACACCGCTGTATGCGCGGCCCTGCCACCCGTCGGTCCGGCAAGCGGGTCAGCCGCTCTTCCATCAGATGAAAGCGCTGTTGCCGCAGTCCGGGGACCCTCGAAAGGTTGGGGTTTCCCGGAGTCGCCGCGGGGCGGGACACCGCTGCAGACGGACAGGAGCCTCCATGACTTCCCTGGAAGAGTCATTGGTGCTGGACCGCACCGAGGAGGGCGAACCAACCACGGAGGTCGACGAGGCGGCCGGGATCGTCCGGGTGAGCCGGCACAGGGGCGAGGCCGCATGTCCGCCCTTCTACGCGGAATCCACCGGCATCACCGGCCGGATCACGCGCCTGCAGGACATCGAGTACTTCGCACCATGCATGTACGTGCTGCACAGCCGTACCGCACCGGTCGGGGTCCCGCGGGGTCCGCACGGCGAGGACGGCGACGCGTTCCGTGTGGAGGTGCTCTACGCGATCACCCCGTCGACCGAGACCACGACGTACGACTTCTGCGCCGTGGCACGCGACTTCGCCCAGGACGACGAGGAAGTCGGCTCTTTTCTCCACGACTTGAACCGGACTGTGGTCATGCAGGACGTCGATGCGCTCACCGTCCTCGAACAGGTCCTCGCGTCCGAGCCCGAGGGATACCAGGAGTTGAGCATCAACATCGACACCGGCGGTCTCGCCGCGCGGCACATCCTCGAACGGCTCTCTTCCGGCTCCGGTGACAGCCTCGGTGACGGCGGCAGTCCCGGCGCCGGGAAGAAGGGTGGCGCGGCCACGGACGGGCCGCGGTCACGGGCCGGAGCCCGGTCCTGCACCGGCACGGCCCCGAACGCCGCCGGGAGCGAACCGCATCCCTCGCACGCCCACCGCCGGTCCGACGGTGCCGACGGCGGCGCCGCGGCCGGAATCCGTCCCGCGGGAGCGACCACGCCATGACGAGGACCGGGAGGACCGTCTACCGGGTGCGCTGGCTCCCGGGCACAAACCGGCTGCTCGGTACCTGTCACTGCGGCGCGACGCGCGAGGGGTCGGACCCGATCAAGCTGTGGACCTGGCTGCTCGGCCATCCGTACGGCCACCAGCCGCTACCACCGGCACGGAAGCCGTCGTGACCACCGAACCGACCGGGTACGCGAGCCGCATCTGCTGGAGGCCGACGAGCCGTATCCGCTGGGGGTGGCGATGGAGCCCGATCCGGACTTCGCCCCATGACGGCGCGTGCCGCACGGTGACTGCTCAGAGGTCGAGGACCGCCTGAACGGGCAGGTGATCGCTGGGGAACTGGCCGTCGCGGGCGAAGGTGTTGATGGCTGCGTAGGGGGCGCGGACGCCGCGGGAGGTGAGGATCCAGTCGATCCGGTCGCCATCGGGGACGAGGGGGCGGTAGCCATGGAAGGTGGCGAACTGCGGGCTGCGCTCCGCCGCCGTCTCCCAGGTGTCGACCAGCTTGCCACCGCTCAGCAGGGCGTCGTAGACGGGGTTGCCGTGGGCGGCGACATTGAAGTCCCCGGTGACGATACGGGGCAGGGCGGGGTCGAGTTGCCCCAGCCGCTCGGAGATCAGGGCGGCGGACCGCTCCCGCGCGTACTGGCCGACGTGGTCGAAGTGCGTGTTGAGGGCGTAGAACCGGCCGCCCGTGCGCCGGTCCTGGAAGCGGACCCAGGTGACCATGCGGGTGATCTGGCCGCCCCAGGTGTTGGAGCCGATCACGTAGGGAGTATCCGAGAGCCAGAAGTGGTCGTATTCGAGCGGGGTCAGGCGGGACGTGTCGTAGAAGACCGCCCCGAACTCGCTGCGGCTTCCGCCTTCGCGCCCGGTGCCGATCCAGTCGTAGCGCGGTCCGAGGTCGGACTCGATGTCCTGGAGCTGTGCGTACAGCCCCTCCTGGGTGCCGAGCAGATGGGGCCTCTCCCGGCGCAGCAGCTCATGCGTCACGGGGCGGCGCTCGGCCCAGGAGTTCGGCCGCGTGTCACCGGCGTAGCGGAGGTTGAACGTCATGGTCCGCAGCTCGGGGCCGCCGTCGTCGAACACCGGGCGGGTCGCCTCCGCCGGCTCGGTGTACTCGGACGGGGCGGCCGCCCACGACGTCCCGACCGCGGAGCGGGCGGGCCCGGCGGCGCGCGCGTCGTGGGTCGCGTGGGCGGCCACGGGGAGCGAGAGGGCCGCCGCAGCGGCGGCTCTCATGCCGTTACGGCGCGTGAAGGGGGTGGCGGTCATGGCGTCTCCAGGGGTGGGCCGGTCTCGGCCAGGATCGGTCTCAGGAGAGTCTCAGACGCCCACGAACGGGGGAAGTGGGCGGCACGGGGCGAGAGTTGAAACGCCTGGTGACGCGGAGGGGCCCCGCGGTCCCCACCGTACGGCGCCCGCTTCCCGGTATCCGGCGGCAACACCCCGGGACATCCGCCGCAACACTTTGCTTCAACAATCTGTTCAAGCAGCCCATCGGTGTCCCACAATCGGGCCCACGTTTCAGCCACGCGTGCCGAGGAGTCCCGATGCCGACTGCCACCCAGCGATTCCTGCCACACGGTTCCACGCATCCCGTGGACGAGGTCCCGTCCGCCGGCCGGCTCGGCGCGTTCGGCCTGCAGCATGTGCTGGCGATGTACGCGGGCGCCGTGGCCGTCCCCCTGATCGTCGGCGGCGCGATGAAGCTGCCGCCTGCCGATCTCGCGTATCTGATCAACGCGGACCTGCTGGTGTGCGGGCTGGCCACGATCCTGCAGTGCGTTGGCTGGTGGCGGTTCGGCGTACGGCTGCCGATCATGCAGGGCTGCACCTTCGCGGCGGTGTCGCCCATGGTGCTGATCGGCACCGGAGGCGGCGGCCTGACCGCGATCTACGGGTCGGTGATCGTCGCCGGGCTGGCGATGATCCTGCTCGCCCCCGTCTTCGGCCGCCTGCTGCGCTTCTTCCCGCCCCTGGTGACCGGCACGGTGATCCTCATCATCGGGCTCTCACTGCTTCCCGTGGCCGGCAACTGGGCCGCGGGTGGCGTCGGATCCCCCGGCTTCGGCGCACCGAAGAACCTCGCGCTGGCGGCCGGCGTCCTCCTCGCCGTCCTCGCCGTGCAGCGCTTCGCGCCGGGCTTCCTCGGCCGGGTCGCGGTCCTGGTCGGCATCATCGCGGGCACCGCCGTCGCGATACCGCTGGGGTACACCGATTTCGACGCGGTCGGCGACGCGGACTGGCTGGGTGTGAGCACCCCGTTCCACTTCGGGGCCCCGACGTTCGAGGGCGCGGCGATCGTGTCGATGCTGGTTGTCGCGCTGGTGACCATGACCGAGACCACGGGAGACTTCATCGCGGTCGGCGAGATGACGGCCCGTCGGGTCGAGCCGGTACGGCTCGCGGACGGGCTGCGGGCCGACGGCTTCTCGACCGTGCTGGGCGGCGTCTTCAACACCTTCCCCTACACGGCGTACGCGCAGAACGTCGGCCTCGTCGGGATGACGCGCGTGCGGAGCCGGTGGGTGGTCGCGACCGCGGGCGCCATGCTGGTGCTGCTTGGGCTGCTGCCGAAGCTGGGCGCCGTGGTCGCGGCGATCCCCGCGCCGGTGCTCGGCGGCGCGGGCCTGGTCATGTTCGGCACCGTGGCGGCCAGCGGCGTCCGCACCCTCACCGGCGTGGACTTCCGGGGCAACCACAACCTGACGGTGGTGGCGGTATCGGTCGCGGTCGGCCTGCTGCCGGTGGGTGTACCGGACATCTACGCCAAGTTCCCTGACTGGTTCCAGACGGTGATGGACAGCGGCATCAGCGCGGGCTGCCTCACCGCGATCGCCCTGAATCTGCTCTTCAACCACCTCCCGAGCGGTCGCGTCGAAGCCCCGGATACCGCATCCGGTGCGGTCCGAAGGCCGTGAACGCGACGGACGTCCCGGAGCCGGCGGGCGATCGCGGCGGCTCTGGTGCGGGCTCCGACCGGCGGATGACGCCTGCCAGGGGCCGGGCGACCTGACGCCGCGTCGGAGAGAGCGGGACGGAGCGTGGGCGCAACGAGTGCGGAGCCTGGGCGTAACGGGTGCGGAAACGGGGGGCGGAGCGGGACCCACGCGCAGTCCCGCTGCGGACCGAACTGCACCGGGAGGACCGGAACCTGAGGCGTGGTCAGAAACCGTCGGCCGGGTGACCGTCAGGGTCGGTCACGGCGGGATCCGCCCGCCTCTCACCCGTCCGGTCGCCGCTGCATGAGTGGCATGGAGAGCGCGGAGGGACAACTACCCCTACTGTCCGATTAGAGGGGGGCAGTCATCTTCTGCGCTCGATGAAAGGAAAGCTCATGCCCTTGTCCGTTCGGCGTTTGCTTGCCGTCGCCGGCCTCGCCGCCGCCACAGCAGTTGCACCCCTGGCCGGAACCTCCTACGCCGCCCCGTCCCACACCGCCGGCACCGAACACGACGCCAAGGCGAAGAAGGACAGCGCCCACAAGGACTGCAAGCACGCCAAGGAACACAAGAAGCACGAGGAGAGCAAGGACAAGCCCAAGGGCCACAAGGACACGGGCAAGTACGAGGGCACGAAGCACGAGGGCAAGAAGAAGGACGACCCGAAGGCCGAGTGGAAGAAGCAGCACGAGGAGGCCTGGAAGAAGCACCAGGAGTCCACGTGGAAGCACGACCACAAGGACCACGGGAAGCCGGAGGCTTCCAAGAAGGACCACAAGAGCGAGTGGAAGAAGGACCATAAGGCCGAGCCCAAGAAGCACCACAAGGCCGAGTGGAAGAAGGACCACAAGGGGTCATGGGAGCCCGAGTGGAAGAAGGACCACAAGGGGTCATGGGAGCCCGAGTGGAAGAAGGACCACAAGGGGTCATGGGAGCCCGAGTGGAAGAAGGGCCACGAGGACTCATGGGAGGCCGAGTGGAAGAAGCACCAGGACAAGGGCTGGAAGCACGAGGACCACGCCTGGGAGTGGAAGCACGACAAGAAGTCGTACGGCAAGGAGGAGCACGAGAAGAAGCACGGCGACTTCATCGACGAGCTGCTGGAGCTCTTCGCGCTCGACTTCTTCGACCACGACTCCTTCGACCACGACTCCTTCGACCACGATTTCTGAGTCGCCTGCGGCGTCCGGAACCGCGACGGCGTCCGGGCGCTCGGCGATTCGCGCCCATCATCACCGACTTTCGCCCGTCACCGGTGGCCGGGTCCCCCGCGGGGGACCCGGCCACCGGCCGTATGCCGGGAGACCCTCGCGGGGAGACGTGCCGAGCTAGCCGCGCTGACTAGCCGCTCTCCGGCCCCGCGACATGACGGGCGACGACCATTCGCTGCACCTGGTTCGTGCCCTCGACGATCTGAAGCGCCTTCGCCTCGCGCATGTACCGTTCCACGGGAAAGTCCGCCGTGTAGCCGTATCCGCCGAGTAGCTGCACCGCGTCGGTCGTCACCTGCATCGCGGCGTCCGTACAGAAGAGCTTGGCCATGGCCGCCTGCTTGGAGTACGGCCTCCCCGCGTCCCGCAGCCGGGCTGCCGCGAGATACAGGGCTCTCCCTGCTTCGATCCGGGTCGCCATGTCGGCGATCATGAACCGCAGTCCCTGGAAGTCCGCGATCGGCCGCCCGAACTGCCGCCGCTCCGCGGTGAAGGCCAGCGCCTCGTCGAGCGCCGCCTGCGCCACACCGATCGCGCAGGCGGCGATGCCCAGACGGCCGGAGTCGAGCGCGGCGAGCGCGATCGCGAATCCCTGCCCCTCCTCGCCGATCCGCCGCGCATCCGGGACGCGTACCCCGTCGAGGTGGATCTGCGCGGTGGGCGACCCCTTGAGCCCCATCTTGCGCTCCGGCGCCGCGGCGGAGAGGCCCGCCGTATCCCCCGGCACGAGGAATGCGGTGATACCGCGCGCCCCTTGTCCGCCCGTACGCGCGAACACGGTGTAGAAGTCGGCGACGCCACCATGGGTCGTCCATGCCTTCGAGCCGTCGAGGACCCAGTCACCCCCGTCGCGGACCGCGCGGGCACGCAGCGATGCTGCGTCGGAGCCCGATGTGGACTCGGAGAGGCAGTACGCGCCGAGGAGCCCGCCGCCGAGCATGCCCGGCAGGTGTTCGGCCCGCTGCTCCTTGGTGCCGGACGCTGCGAGGGCGTGGCAGGCGAGCGTGTGGACGCTGACGCCGAGGCCGACGGTGAGGCGGGCCATGGCGAGCTCTTCGAGGACCTGGAGGTAGACCTCGTACGGCTGGTCGCCGCCGCCGTACTCCTCCGCGTAGGGGAGGGCGAGCAGCCCCGACCGGGCCAACAGCGCGAAGACATCGCGGGGGAAGCGGCCCTCCGCCTCCTGCTCGGCGGCGGGTGGGGCGATCTCGCGCTCGGCCAGCTCGCGGACGAGCGCGAACAGGTCTCCGGCCTCCTCGGTCGGTGCCTGGCGTTCCACCGGATGCGGGGCACGTTCGGGCATCGCGGCGCTCTCCTCCCGGTCGGGGACCTGCGGCATGCGCGCCCGGGGCGGGCGGCGTCGCCGGACTGCTGAGCCGATGCTGCCGTTCCGGGGCGCGGAAGGGTCCGACCAGTGGCTGTGGCGCAGCGAGTATGCCCGTTCGGCGGACTCGGTGACCGTACGGCGGGAAGACGGGAGCAGGTCAATTGGTCCGAACCATTGACCGCGGTGGTCTAGTCCTTCTACGGTTCCGGGCAACCCGTTCATCGCGTGCATGCCAAGTGGTTCCCATTCGCTCCCCCACCGAGGAGACCCCATGCCCGGACCGGACCGTCCCCCCGCTCGCATACGAGCACTCATCGTCGTGCTCGGCGCCGTGTGCGTGACCGCGCTCGCCACCACTCTGCCCGCCGGCCCCGCCTCGGCCGGCGAACCGGCCCGGAAGCCGAACCCCGGCAGCAGGACCGGCAGCCCCGCGGCAGCCGGTGACAAGGTGCTCGGCTACTTCACCGAGTGGGGCGTCTACGACCGCAACTACCACGTCAAGAACGTCGAGACCTCGGGCTCGGCCGACAAGCTGACACACATCAACTACGCGTTCGGCAACGTCCAGGGCGGGAAGTGCACGGTCGGCGAGGCCTTCCCCGCGTACGAGAAGGCCTACACGGCGGACCAGAGCGTCGACGGCGTCGCCGACACCTGGGACCAGCCGCTGCGCGGCAACTTCAACCAGCTCCGCAAGCTCAAGAAGCTCCACCCCGGTCTCAAGGTGCTGTGGTCCTTCGGCGGCTGGACCTGGTCCGGAGGCTTCGGTCAGGCCGCCCAGAACCCCGACGCCTTTGCCCGGTCCTGCCACGACCTCGTCGAGGACCCGCGCTGGGCCGATGTCTTCGACGGCATCGATATCGACTGGGAGTACCCCAACGCCTGCGGCAACGGCTGTGACAGCAGCGGCCGGGACGCGTTCGGGAAGCTCATGCGGGCGCTGCGGGCCGAATTCGGCGACGACAACCTCGTCACAGCCGCCATCACCGCCGACGCCTCGTCCGGCGGCAAGATCGACGCCACCGACTACGCCGGAGCTGCCCAGCACGTCGACTGGTACAACCCGATGACGTACGACTTCTTCGGGGCATGGGCCACACAGGGCCCCACCGCCCCGCACTCCCCCCTCACCTCCTACGACGGCATCCCGCAGCAGGGCTTCACCACCGACGACGCCATCCGGAAGCTCACGTCCCTGGGCATCCCCTCCGAGAAGCTCCTGCTGGGCATCGGCTTCTACGGCCGCGGCTGGACCGGCGTCACGCAGAAGGAGCCGGGCGGCACCGCGACGGGCCCGGCACCCGGCAAGTACGAGCAGGGCATCAGCGACTACAAGGAGCTGAAGTCCACGTGCCCGGCCAACGGTACGGTCGCGGGCACCGCTTACGCCCACTGCGGCAACCAGTGGTGGAGCTACGACACCCCCGCCACCATCGCCGGGAAGATGGACTACAAGAACCGGCGGAGCCTCGGCGGCACCTTCTTCTGGGAACTGAGCGGTGACACCGCCGACGGCGAGCTGATCAAGGCGATCGACTGAGCCCGGCGGGGGCACCGCCCCGCCCAGCCCGCCCGGCCCCGCGTGCCTTCCCGGTACGCGGGGCCGCATGCTGGGCAGCGGCCCGCACTCCGGTCTCGGCCTGCGGTCGGGCGCCACTCGACCATCAGAATCGTGACGTCGTCGCCGATTTCGTCATCCGGCGAGGCCGGAGTCGGCGCCCACGGACTTCTCGCCGTCCAGCGGAAAGAGCTGTGAGATCGACCGGACGGACGCCGGCGCCGTCCACGCCGAGGGCCTCGACGTGCCGGTTCACCACGGCGGACACGTCGGTCATAGCCGCCCACCGGCCCTGTCCCGCCACTCTTGGAGAAGACGCTCGCCGGCACCCACGGGCATGTTCGCATGGGCCCGTGATCATCGCTTCCCCCGGATGGCGAGACTCCGCGATCCGTACGGTTGCGCCTGGGCCGCTCGGCACTGGTGGGAGGAGACTGGTGACGTACACCCTGACGTACAGCACGCGTCACGGCCTTCCGGCCGCGCGCACGCATCCGATACGAGCCGAGGAGTGTCACCCGCCCATGACCGTGTCTCCGGGATCTCCCGCCGCCCTCGACACCGCATTCTTCATGCGCTGGCTCGAGGGGGCCACGCAGGTGATCACTCAGGAAGCCAAGCGTCTCACCGAGCTCGACTCCGCCATCGGGGACGCGGACCACGGCATCAATCTGCGGCGCGGCTTCACCTCGGCCTCGGCGGCCGTGATCGCGGCGCCCCCGGACACACCGGGCGCACTGCTCAAGGCCTTCGGGACCCACCTCACCCGTACGGTCGGCGGCGCCTCGGGGCCGCTGTACGGGACCGTGCTGCGGCGGGCCGGGCGCGCGCTGGGCGACCATCCGGCGGTGAGCCCGGAGGCCCTCGGTGAAGCCCTCGCCCAGGCCGTCGCCGGGGTGCAGCGCCTGGGCGACTCGGGGCCCGGGGACAAGACGATGGTGGACGCGCTGGCCCCGGCCGCCGAGGCCTACTCGACCGCGCTGGGGAGCGGCGGGCAGCTCCGGGACGCCCTTGCGGCGGCGGCACAGGCGGCCCGGGAAGGCGCCGAGGCGACGATCCCGATGCAGGCCCGCCGGGGCAGGGCCAGCTACCTCGGCGCGCGGAGCATCGGTCACCAGGACCCGGGCGCCACGTCGTCCGCCCTGCTGATCACGGCACTGTACGAGGCGGCCACCGGGCATGCCGCAGGGACGGAGGCGGCTGCCGAAACGGCCTCCGACGCGTCCGACCAGGCGGCCGGCGGGCGTGCCGAGGCGTCCGATCCGGAGGGCGACGAGGAGCAGGACGAGGAGGCCGAGCGGAAGAACGCAATCGGTGGAGGCGGGCCCGGCCCACGCGTGGGCGTCGTCCTCGTCTCGCACAGCCGAGAACTGGCCGTCGCCGCCGCCGATCTGGCCAAGGCTCTGGTGGGTTCGGGCGATCCGGCGCCGATCGCCGCCGCGGGCGGAGTCGAGGGCGGCGGCATCGGCACCAGTGCGACGCTGGTCCGGGATGCGGTCAAGGGGGTGGACGGCGGGCGCGGCGTCGTCGTTCTGTGCGACATGGGCAGTGCGGTGCTGACGATGAAGGCGTTGCTCGCGGAGACCGGGGAGGGCGCGCTTCCCAAGGAAGTACGGATCGCGGACGCCCCGTTCGTCGAGGGCGCGGTCGCGGCACTCGTCACCGCTTCGACCGGAGCGGACCTCGATGCCGTCCTGGCCGCCACCGACGACGCCCGCACCTACCGCAAACTCTGAGGACCCACAGGGCTCCTGACCACCCGTCAACCATCGGGGACGGGTCCGGTCGGCGGTCCGCGCGCGATGGCGTGCGCGACGGCAGTGCGCGAACCCCGGGCGCCGGATGTCAGCGCTTGATCCGCAGGCTCCGCAGCCGGTTGAGCGCGGCGGCGACCTCGTGGCGGCGCGGTACCGCGCAGTCGTCCTCATGGACTGTGAGCAACTCGCCCGCGCCGGACGCGAGTTCACGGTCCAGCAGGTCCAGCGCCTCGGCGAGCGTCCGGCCGCCGTCCAGGTGGCCGCGGCGCACCAGGAGCTCCATGGCGAAGCCGGTGCCCGTGACGTACCCGCGGTCGGGCATCTGTTCCACCGCGGTGACGTCCAAGTGCTCCTCTCCGAAGGCGAGTGCGTCGGTACCCCGGGCCCGGACGCGCGAGCGGCCGCGGGCCCGGGAGTCGACGGAGGCGGGATCGGGGGTTCGGTGGGTGACGGGCGGGAAAACGTCGGCCTCGGCGTGACGGCCCGTCGGGACGCGGGCCAGCTCGCGCGCCTTTTCGGTGACATCGGAGGCTTGGTAGGCGTCCATCATGATCACTTGGTCGGCGACGTCCATGTAGTCGCCCGAACCGCCCATGACGAGGACCGTGGAGACCCCGTGGTCGCGGTGCAGGGAGCGGACGAGGTCGACGAACGGGGTCAGCGGCTCGCGGTCCTTGGCGACCAGCGCCTGCATCCGCGCGTCACGGATCATCAGATTCGTGGCGGCGGTGTCCTCGTCGATCAGCAGCGTTCCGGCGCCCGCTTCGACCGCCTCCACCAGTGAGGCGGCCTGCGAGGTGGATCCGGAGGCGTTGTCCGTGGAGAAATCGGCGGTGTCGGCGCCACTGGGCAGATGGCTGACGAAGGCGTGCACATCGACCCGCGCGACACGACGGCCGTCCTCGGCGCGGATCTTGACGGTGTCGTCACGGGAGACCACCAACTCCCGCCCGTCGCCCGGCACATGGTCGAATACGCCCGCCTCCACCGCCCGCAGCAGGGTGGACTTGCCGTGGAACCCACCGCCGACGATCAGCGTGACTCCCTCGGGCACGCCCATGCCCTCGACCCGCCCCGCGTTCGGCAGTTCGACCTCCACCCGGAACGCGTCCGGTGACAGGAACGGCACCACCCCCGGCCCGGTCAGCGGCCGGTCGTCCACACCGCTGCGGCGCGGCAGCACGGCGCCGTCCGCGACGAACGCCACCAGCCCGCGCGGCTCCAGCGACCGCCGCAGCGCGTCGGCATCCTCCACGGTGTCGACGAAGCGGCGCACCTCGGCCGCGTCCAGCGAGGCGTAACGCAGCGTGCGCTCGACGACCCGCGGCAGCACCCGGCACAGGATCTCCTCGGCGGCACGGCCGTCGATCCGCCGCCCGCGGCCCGGGAGTTCGACGCCCAGACGGACCGTCACCGCTCCCGCTTCGTCTCCGCTGCCGTCGCCGATCCGGCACGAGGAGCGGTCGAGCACCTCCTGGCCGCCGCGGTCGATGTGCACCGGGCCCGAGCCGGCCACGGCGGCGGCCTGCCGCGCCAGATACCCGGCGAGGCCGCGGCGGCGCGCCGCGGTGTTCCTCAACTCCTCGGGAAACCCGGCGTGTTCAGCGGGTACGCGCAGGGCGAGGCGAGCGGGTGGCGCGTACGGGTCGGCCTGGCCGCGGACCACCTCGAGGGTGAAGCCCGCCATCCGCCAGGCGCCGCCGAGCGACTTGTACCTGCCGTAGGACGCACCGTCCAGGCGACGCAGTTGCTCGGCCAGTCCCGTGCGCATGGGCTCCCCTCGTTCCGTGAAGCTTCCTCCCGATGAGCCTAGTGCCGCCCCGACCCTCGTGCCCGACCCGCCGATCCGTCTCACGCCCGCCCGAGCGGGATCGTCACCCCACGGGCCAGTCATGGAGAACGAATTCGCACCACACGCTCTTGCCGCTCCCGCGGGACTCCACGCCCCAGACATCCGCCAGCCGGTCCACCAGCAGCAGCCCGCGCCCGGAGACGCCCGTCTCGCCCGGCTCCCGGCGCCGGGGCCAAGTGCTGGAGGAGTCCTGCACCTCGACCCGGAGCCGCCGCTCCGCGCCGCCGGGCATACGGGCGGTCACCACGGCTCCGCCGTCGGTGTGCATCAGGGCGTTGGTGATCAGTTCGTCGGCGACGAGCTCCACCTCGTCGGCGCGGCCTCCGGCACCCCAGTCCCGTACGGCCTCGATGATCATGCGCCGGGCCAGGCTGAGGGCCTCCGGGTCGCCCTGGCCGACGTGCTGGTGGACCCGGCGGCCGATCTCGGGGATGGGCTCGCCCTCCCTGCGGAACAGCAGCATCGCCATGTCGTCGCCGCCGGTCCGCTCCCCCATCGCCGCGCTCAGGTGGTCCGCCAGCTCCTCGACCAGATGCGGGCCGCCTGCCGCTGCGGTGGACAGCATCCGCAGCCCCTCGTCGAGGTCCTTCCCCGGCTGCTCGACGAGCCCGTCGGTGAAGAGCATCAACGTTTCGCCCGCGTCCAGGACCACCCGGGTCACCGGGTAGTCGGTCTGCCCGAACGCCGCCGATACGCCGAGCGGCATGCCGCCTGCCACCGTGAGGGGACGGCAGCCGCTGACGGGGTGCCGGATCATCGGCTCGATGTGTCCCGCCCTGACCAGCTGCACCGCTCCGTCCACCGGGTCCACCTCGGCGTACAGGCAGGTGGCGAAGCGGTCGGTGTCCAGCTCGTGCAGAAAGACCGAGGCGCGGGCCATGACGGTGGCCGGGGCGTGGCCCTCGGAGGCGTACGCACGCAGGGCTATGCGGAGCTGGCCCATGACCGCGGCGGCGTGCGTGTCGTGGCCCTGGACGTCGCCGATGACGGCGCCGACCCGGCCGCCCGGCACGGGGATCACGTCGTACCAGTCGCCGCCCACCTCGCGGCCGAAGCGGGCCGAGCGGTAGCGGACGGCGATGCGGGCGCCGGGGAAGGTGGCGATACTGCGCGGCAGCATCGCCGTCTGCAGGCCCTCGGCGATGTCGTGCTCCTGGTCGAAGAGCATGGCCCGCTGGAGTCCCTGGGCGATGCTGCTGCTGAGGGCGACCAGGAGGTTGCGCTCCTCCGGGGTGAAGTCGTGCTTGCCCCGGTAGAGCAGGCCGATCGCGCCGAGCGGGCGCGCCTGGGCGATCAGCGGGAGATAGGCGGCGGCGGAGACGTCCAGCGGCTCGATGTACGGCCACAGCCGCGGATAGCGGCGGGAGAACTCCTCGGGCGAGGTGATCAAACGCGGGGTGAGCGTGCGCACCACCTCGCTCATCGGGTACTGCTCGTCGACCCGGGTGTACTCGAGTTCCGGCACCCAGCTCCCGGCCTGACCCTCGGCCACGACATGGATCCGGCCGTTGTCCATCAGCCCCATCACCAGGCTGACGGCACCGAGGCGCCCCAGGCCCTGGCCACCGCCGAGCACATCGATCACGTCCTGGACGGTGATCGCATGGGCCAGGGCTGCGGTGGTTTCGTCAATCACGCTCGTCTGGCGTCTTCGCTCCTCGTTGAGGGCGATGCGCTCTGCGGAGTGGGCCAGTTCCTGCGTGGCGTCCCGGATGATCCCGAGCACGCGCACCGCGCGGCCGTCGTCGCCGCGCCGGATGTGGCCCTGGGTGTGGGTCCAGCGCAGGGATCCGTCACGGCAGCGGATGCGGAAGTACGCGCCGTACGTGCTGCTGCCGCCCTCGATCGCGTGCCTGACGACGGCGTCGAGGCGCTCGGCCTCCGCGGGCGGCACGCGCTCGGCCAGGGTCGCGGGAGAGCCGTCGTACTCGTCCGGGGCCATCTCGAAGACCTCGAGGGCCGGGGCGTCCATGTGCATCAGGCCGCTGTCGAGGTCCCAGTCGAAGCTGCCCATCCGGTTGAGCGCGAGGCTGACCTCCGCGCGTACGGGCCAGTCGGCGGGCAGCGGGGCGGCGGGGGCCGGGGTGGTTCCCCGATCAACCATGTCGCCCTCCCGGTACGGCGCACCGCCCTGGGTGGTGCACCGGCGTACTTCGCTCTGCCACTCAGCGCAACTCTGTCACTCTTTGTGCGATTTTTCGAAAGGTACGGGCGAAGCGCGAAACAGGCAGTCGGAAAGGGACCATGCCGGTCCGTGAATCGGGCGGTTACCCGAACCGGCCGGTCCCGATGTGCAGCGGCGGAGGGGTCGGCAACTCTGCGTTGCCGACCCCTCCGCCGCCCTTCCGACCCCCACGGAGCTTCCGGTCTCCGGTGGTGACATCCGGTCCCTACGGGGTGCCTACTTCTCCGCGCCGACCTTCTTGCCGTCCGGGGAGACGGCGAACCAAGCGCCGCCCACGCCCTGGCCGTTGGTGTCGCCGGGCTTCTCGTCGCCCGTGTACCAATACAGGAGCCAGCAGTCGATCGCGAGTTGCTCGTCGCCGTCGGGACGGGTGAACTTCGAGAGCAGCTTGGGGTTCACGCCCTCGACGTCATCCTTGGCGACCGGCTTGGCGGGCTTCCATGTATCGAGGCACGAGCCGGTGCAGTTGGACTTCATGGGCCAGGCCGAGTCCTTGTTGAAGCGGTAGAGCGTACGGCCCTTGCCGTCCCGGAGGATCTCGCCGAGCTCGGGGTCCTTGAAGGTGGACAGCGCCGCCTTCGAGACACCGGTGCCGACTTCCCCGCCTCCGCCGCCGCCCTGGTCGGCCCCGTCGGCGGACGCCTTCTTGCCGTCGGGCGCCGCGGCGTACCACGTGCCGCCCACGCCCTCGCCCTTGATCTGCCACGGCTTGGTGTCCTTGGCGTACCGGTACATCGGCCAGCCTGCGACCGTCAGTTGCTGGGTGCCGTCGGCGCGGGTGACCTCGCCGAGCAGGGAGGGGTCGATGCCGGCGGCGGAGGAGACGTCGGAGGCGGGGACGGGAGGCCAGGCGGTCGCGCAGTCGCCGTCGCAGTTGGTCTTCGGCGGCTTGGCGGTGTCCTTCTCGAAGCGGTAGAGGGTGAAGCCCTCGCTGTCGGTGAGGACGGAGCCGAGCTTCTTGTCGTCGCCGATCATGAGCTGTCCTGCCGGCTTGGACTTCTCACCCTGGGGATCCTTACCGCCGTACCCGCCCCCGTTGGCCTTGTCCTGACCGCCGTAAGCGGCGTCGGCCTGACCCGCCGGCTGCGCCGCAGTCGGCTGCGTCTGCTGCTGCTGGGAGCCGCAACCCGCCGTCAGCATGACCGCCACCGCGGCCACCGCGATCGAGGCGCTCTGCCACTTCCTCATCGTCCACTCCTGCAATCGGCTTCCCGTCCGGCGCGGGTATGCGCCTCTGACAGCGCTATGTACGGACGGGAGAGCACGGCGTGTTCAAAGGCGCAGCAAATAAAATTCCGCGGCGGTACGCACCGTGACCGTCTCACGGGACCTGCGGGCACGACCGGACCGAGCCGGTCGCCGCTGCCGTGCCGTTCAACAGCCCTGCGCCGCGGAGCGGTTGGCCTTCGAGCCGCGGCCGGCCGGGGGCCTCGTGGCGGGAGGCCGGAGCGCATCCACGCCAAGGGCCCCCGCCGGGCACAAGTGCCGGACGAGGGCCCGGGGCTGGCCGCACGCGCGCCGTGCCGCGGCTGATCGCGGACGTGCTCCGGTGCCGGGACGGGCGCGGGGTCGCATCTCCTAACGCCGTGCTGACCGGCACCGCCCGCGCGCGGGCTCAGGGTTCGCGGCCGAGGAGCGCGACCAGCCGGTCCTGTACGGGCACGGAGTCCTGCACCTTCACGGCGGGGCCGAAGACGCCGTAACCCCGCCACGTGTCCGCCTGCGGCTCGATGTACGCATAGACCTCCGCGGCGAGTTCCTCGTCCAGCGTCGCGTCGTCTCCGATGCCGCGTGCCAGATCCCAGGCGTGCACGGCCAGATCCGTGACCATCTGCCAGGTGTACTCGGCCGCGGGGGTCGGCCCGCTACTGGTGTGCACCTCGATGTCCAGGGCGCCCGGCCGGTGGAACGCGGACTTCGACTCCACCGCCGCGGCGTCCCACGCCGCGGCGGGGTCGTCGCCGACCACATCGCCGCTGAACCGGTCGCCGACCTCGGCCAGCGTCGCGCCGCGCAGCAGCCACGGTGCCCAGAGGTGTTCGCCGACGAGGTGGTTCACCAGGTCGCGCACCGACCACTCGGTGCACGGCGTACCGGACTGCCACTGGTCGTCCCTCACACGGTGCACCCGCCGGCCGAACTCCTCCAGCCCGGTGTCGAACGCGTCCAACAGTTCCATGGAGGTCACCTGCTTCCTGCGGGGGGCGGAGCCGGCTCGGGCTGTGGGTCGGGCCCGGGGGCCGGCGGTTCCGGTGAGGTCGGTCCCGGAGGGACCGGCGGGATCGGGTCCGGCTCGGGGACGGGCATGGGACCGGGACCTGGCCCAGGACCGGGTCCCGGACCGGGCCCGGGTCCCGGCGGAGGCGTCGGCGCCGGGGGTACAGGATCGGGACGGGGTGTGGTCATGGTGAACCTCCCGGGCATGTGAAAACGGCGTGCGGCGGTTCCCCGCACGGCTCGCCGAGTACCCCGTGGCCGTCGCTTCAGACCCGCTCCGCCGCACCCGCACCGCCAAAAAGTGGCACGGTGATCTCCCCCAGGGGACTGACATGGCGCCCGGGCGTACTCCGGACGTGGTACGCGGGGTGAGCACCGGGAGACGACGACAACTCCCCTGCCCCTTGGAGATCGTTGGGCCATGACGATCCGTACCCGCGCACACCGGCCGGCCGGGCGATGAGCCCCCTGACGCTGTCGGTGCTGCTGTCCCTGGTGTCGGCGGTCTGCTACGCCGCCACCGCCATCGTCCAGGAGCGCGTCGCCGCCACCGGCCCGCCGCAGCGCCTCGGACTGCTCCGGCGGGGTGCCTGGTGGGCGGCGGTGGCGCTGAGCGGGGCCGGTGCGGGTCTGCACGTACTGGCGTTGGGGGCGGGGCCGCTGGCGATCGTCCAGCCCTTGGGGGTGCTGACCATCGTCTTCGTACTGCCGATGGCCGCCCTGTGCGTCGGCCGCAAGGTGACGCCGGAGGGGCGGCGCGGATCCCTGATGGTTGCGGCGGGGCTGGCCGGTCTGCTCCTGCTCACCGGCGCTTCGCGCTCGCGTGCGCTGTCCGGGTCCGAGCAGCCGGCCCTCGCGGTGGCCACGGCGTGTGCGATCGCCGCCCTGGTCGTGGCCGGCTGGCGGGCGCGGCGGCCCGCTGTGCGCGGCCTGGCGCTGGCCGCTGCCGCCGGGGTGTCGTTCGGTGTCTCGTCGGTGTTCGTGAAGACGGTCGCGGTGGCCTGGTCGATGGCCTCGTTCACCGACACGCTGCCGGGCCTCGGCATGATCGCCGTGCTCGCGACGGCGGGGCTCGCAGCGTCACAGGCCTCGTACCGCGGGGCCGGGCTGACCGCGCCGCTGGCCACCGTCACGGTCGTCAATCCGGTAGTGGCCGCCACCATCGGCAGCGTGCTGCTGGACGAGGGCATACGGTTCGGCGCGGCCGGGGTGCCGGTGACCCTCGCGGCGGGCGCCCTCACAGCCTGGGGCCTGGTGGTCCTGACGGCAGACGGAGCGGCGCGCGAGCGGACCGCGGTGGACGCTGCGCGCCCGGCAGTAGAGGTGGACGCTGCGCCGCCCGCACCCGTAGAGGTGGATGCTGCGCCGCCCCCGCCGGTGGAGGTGGGCGCTGCGCCGCGCCCACCCATTGAGGCGGACGGGGAACCGGTGGGCGACGCGGAACCGGTGGTCGACGCGGAACCGGTGGTCGACGCGGAACCGGTGGTCCGCGTCCCGGCTCCGGCCATGGCCTCCGCCGACGTGCCCCTCCCGGGCCGGCGGTCCTCGGTGATCACCGCACAGGAGCCGCGGCGCGTGGACGGACCCCTGCTGACGGCGGGCTGACGGCCGAGCGCTGCGCTGCGCCGGGAGCGCGCAGCCGATCACACCGCACCCGCCCCCATGACCGGATCGGTCGGACGGCCCTCGTGCCCGGATCGCCCCGGCGTCCGGGGTCCGGACCGGGCACGAAACGGGCCCGCTCAACCCTCGTGCGGTCAGCGACCGACCTCACGGCAAGCGCTTCCCACGCCACTGATCTGCGGCGTTCTCCATTCTGAAACGGGCGCAAACAGTCACGATCTTTGATGTGACGAACCTGGTCACAGCAGATTCGGGCTTGTTAAATCGACACTCAAGCCCGAACGGTCATCGCTCCTCACCGGAGCGGGACCCCTCAGCCAGGGAGATACGCAGTGGACGCCGAGGAGCGCAGAAGGGCCGTACTCGAGCTGGCCCGCCGCACGGGTTCTGTCGACGTCGCCAAGCTCGCCGCGGACCTCGGCGTCTCCAAGGAGACCGTCCGCCGGGACCTCGGTGTGCTGGAGGACCACGGGCTGGTCCGGCGTACGCACGGGGGCGCCTATCCCGTGGAGAGCGCCGGATTCGAGACGACCCTGGCCTTCCGCACCACCATGCACGTCCCGCAGAAGTCCCGGATCGCCTCGGCCGCCGCGGACCTGCTCGGCGACGCCGAAACCGTCTTCGTCGACGAGGGGTTCACCCCCCAGCTCATCGCGGAGGCACTGCCCAGGGACCGGCCGCTGACCGTGGTGACGGCGTCCCTGACCGTGGCCGCCACGCTCGCCACCAGCGAGAAGATCACGGTGCTGCTGCTCGGCGGGCGGGTGCGCGGCGGCACCATGGCGACCGTCGACCACTGGACCGTACGGATGCTGTCCGGATTCGTGATCGACCTCGCGTACGTCGGCGCCAACGGCATCTCCCGCACCTACGGCCTGACCACCCCCGACCCGGCCGTCAGCGATGTGAAGTCCCAGGTGATGAAGGTGTCGCGGCGCCGGGTCCTGGCGGGCGTCCACACCAAGTTCGGGGCCGTCAGCTTCTGCCGGTTCGGCGAAGTGGGCGACCTCGAGGCGATCGTCACCGACACCGGCCTCCCCTCGTCCGAGGCCGGCCGCTATTCGCTCCTCGGCCCCCAGGTCCTACGGGTGTGAGCACCCGCGCCTGACAACTCCACCATCCCCCTCGACCCGCCACGACGCACCGGTGGCATGGTGCCGTACGCCCGACAAACCCGGCGCCCCGCACCGTCAGAGGCTCAACGGACCGCCCTCACCCGGCAGTTCGTACCGACCCGGCGCCACGACCCCGTGACCCGGCCATCCGATCCCTATACAACTGTACGGAGAATCTCATGCCGATCCACCGACGAAACGGCAGACGCGCGACCCTCGCGGTCGCCGCAGCGGGGGCGCTCCTCGCGGCGTGCGCCGGAGCCGGCGGCTCCGGCTCGTCCGGCGGTGACACCCTCACGGTGCTCATGGTGAACAACCCGCAGATGGTCGAGTTGCAGAAGCTCACGGCCCGGCACTTCACGAAGAAGACCGGCATCAAGGTCCGCTTCACGGTGCTGCCGGAGAACGACGTCCGGGACAAGATCAGCCAGGACTTCTCCAACCAGGCCGGGCAGTACGACGTTGCCACCATCAGCAACTTCGAGGTGCCCTTCTACGCCGGGAACCAGTGGCTGCACCCGCTGGACGAACACATCGCGGGCGACAAGGACTTCGACCAGAACGACATTCTGAAGCCGGTCCGCGAGTCCCTGACCGCCGACGACGGCAAAGTCTACGCCCAGCCCTTCTACGGCGAGTCCTCATTCCTCATGTACCGCAAGGACGTCTTCGCGGCGAAGGGCCTGAAGATGCCGGAGAAGCCGACCTGGAAGCAGGTGGCCTCCCTCGCCGCCAAGGCCGACGGCGCCAAGCCTGGCATGAAGGGCATCTGTCTGCGCGGACAGCCCGGCTGGGGCGAGGTGATCGCCCCGCTCACCACGGTCGTCAACACCTTCGGCGGCACCTGGTTCACCAAGGACTGGCAGGCGAAGCTCACCGCGCCCGAGTTCTTCAGGGCGACGAAGTTCTATGTCGACCTGGTGCGCAAGCACGGCGAGTCCGGCGCGGCCCAGGCCGGGTACGCCGAGTGCCTGAACAACCTCACCCAGAGCAAGGCAGCGATGTGGTACGACGCCACCGCCGCCGCCGGCTCCCTCGAAGCCTCCGACTCCCCGGTGAAGGGCAAGATCGGTTACGTCCCGGCCCCGGTGGAGAAGACGGAGAGCTCCGGCTGGCTCTACACCTGGGCATGGGGCATCCAGAAGGCGTCCAAGAACCCGGACAACGCCTGGAAGTTCATCTCCTGGGCTTCGGGCAAAAAGTACGAGGAACTGGTCGGCAGGGAGATCGGCTGGCAGAACGTCCCCGCGGGCAAGCGCGCCTCCACATACGCCAACCCCGCGTACAAGAAGGCGGCTTCCGCCTTCCAGTCGGTCACCCAGCAGGCCATTTCCAGCGCGGACCCGCGTCACCCCGGCACTCAGCCACGGCCGACGATCGGCATCCAGTTCGTCGACATCCCGGAGTTCACGGATCTGGGCACCAGAGTCTCCCAGGAGGTCAGCGCGGCGATCGCCGGCAAGCAGACGGTCGAGAGCGCCCTGAAGAAGTCGCAGGCGATGGCTGAGAAGGTCGCCGAGGAGTACCGGAACCGATGACGACGACCCTCCCCGTACGCCGCTCCCGGAGCGGCCCGGGGGCCTCCGCCGCCGCCCCGTCGCGTCGCAGGCCCCCGGGCCGGGGGGCGTGGGCGACGCGGGCCCCGCTGCTGCCCGCGCTGGTGTTCCTGATCGTCGTCACCCAACTGCCCTTCGCGGCCACGCTGGTGATCTCGCTCTTCGACTGGAACTCCCTGTCCCCCGGCGATCGTCACTTCGCGGGGCTGGGGAACTACACGAGCGTGGTGACCGACGCGGAGCTGCGGGACTCCGTTCTCACGACGATGCTGCTGACCGCGGCCGTGGTGGTGACGAGCGTGGTGATCGGCCTTGCGCTCGCGCTGCTGCTGGACCGTGCGTTCTTCGGCCGCGGTGTGGTGCGCACCCTCCTCATCGCACCCTTCCTGCTGGTGCCGGTCGCCTCGGCCCTGCTGTGGAAGCACGCGCTCTACAACCCGGAGTACGGGCTGCTGAACGGCGTCCTCAACTGGCTGGGCCTCGGACAGTCGGACTGGATCTCGGAGATGCCACTGCTGGCCGTGGAGGCGTCACTCGTCTGGCAGTGGACGCCGTTCATGATGCTGATCCTGCTGGCCGGGCTGCAGAGCCGGCCCACGGAGACGGTGGAGGCGGCCCGCCTCGACGGGGCGGGAAGCCGGCAGATCTTCCTTTATCTGACGCTGCCTCATCTGCGCCGGTATCTCGAACTCGGCGTTCTGCTCGGCTCGATCCACATCGTGCAGAACTTCGACGCCGTCTTCACGATCACCAGCGGCGGCCTGGGCACCGCCAACCTGCCCTACACCATCTACCAGACCTTCTACCAGGCCCATGAGTACGGGCTGGCCTCGGCCGCCGGAGTCGTCGTCGTGATCGGCACCATCGTGATCGCGACCTTCACCCTCCGGGTGGTCTCCTCCCTCTTCCGCGAGGAGGTGTCCCGCGCATGACCGCGACGACCGTACCGGCCCCGTCACTTCCCCCTGCCGCGCGCCGCGCACGACGCCGCTCGGCCGCCCTGGGCCTGCTGGCCTGGATGGTGGGCATCGCGTTCTGCCTGCCGGTGCTGTGGATGGTGCTCACCTCACTGCACTCGGAGGCGGACGCCGCGACCAACCCGCCGTCGCTCGACGCCTCGCTCACACTCGACGGCTACCGGGAGTTCTTCGGGACGACAGGGGGAGCGAGTCCCTGGCCGTCGCTGATCAACTCGGTTTCGGCGAGCGTGTTCTCGACGATCCTTGTGCTGCTGCTGGCCTTCCCCGCGGCGTACGCGCTGTCCATCCGGCGCGTCCGCAAATGGACGGACGTGCTGTTCTTCTTCCTGTCCACCAAGATGCTGCCGGTGGTGGCGGGCCTGCTGCCCGTTTACCTGTTCGCGAAGAACACCGGCGTGCTGGACAACATCTGGCTGCTCGTCATCCTCTACACTTCGATGAATCTGCCGATCGCGGTGTGGATGATGCAGTCGTTCCTCGCGGACGTGCCCGTCTCCATCATCGAGGCCGCGCAGATGGACGGCGCCCGGCTGCCGACCGTCCTCGCCCGGGTCGTGGCTCCCGTGGCGGGGCCCGGTATCGCTGCCACTGCACTGATCTGCTTCATCTTCAGCTGGAACGAGATGCTGTTCGCGCGGGTGCTCACGGGCGTCACCGCGCAGACCGCTCCGGTGTTCCTGACCGGCTTCGTCACCAGCCAGGGCCTGTTCCTGGCCCAGCTGTGCGCGGCGTCGGTCGTCATTTCCCTGCCGGTGCTCGCCGCCGGATTCGCCGCCCAGGACAAGCTGGTCCAGGGCCTGTCGCTAGGAGCCGTGAAATGAGGGCCGCGCTCATCGAAGCCCCCGGCAAGGTCACCGTCACCACCGTGCCCGACCCCGCTCCGGGGCCGCGGGAGGTCGTCGTGGACGTGGCGTCCTGCGGGCTGTGCGGCACAGATCTGCACATCCTTCAGGGCGAGTTCGCCCCGACACTGCCGGTCGTGCCCGGACACGAGTTCGCCGGCGAGATCGTGGGCGTGGGCGCGGAGGTCACGGAGCCGGCCGTCGGCGACCGCGTGGCGGTGGACCCGTCGCTGTACTGCTACGCGTGCCGCTACTGCCGTACGGGCCACAACAACCTCTGCGACCGATGGGCGGCGATCGGGGTGACGGTGGCCGGTGGCGCCGCGGAGTACGCCGTCGTGCCCGCGGCCAATTGCGTGCGGCTCCCGGACCACGTGGACGTACGGGACGCCGCACTCATCGAACCGCTCTCCTGCGCGGTCCGCGGCTACGACGTCCTGGGCTCACGTCTGGGCGCCGAAGTGCTGATCTACGGCTCGGGAACGATGGGCCTGATGATGCTGGAGCTGGCCAAGCGCACGGGCGCGGCCCGCGTCGACGTCGTCGACATCAATGCCGAACGGCTCGCCACCGCGCGCAAGCTGGGCGTGTCCTCGGCCGCCTCGTCGGCCGACGAATTCGGCCGGCCGCGGGGCTGGGACGTCGTCGTCGACGCCACGGGCAATGCGGCGGCCATCCAGGACGGCCTGGGCCGGGTGGCGAAGGCGGGCACTTTCCTGCAGTTCGGTGTCTCGGACTACGCGACGACGGCCGCCATCGAGCCC
Source organism: Streptomyces sp. NPDC051776 (assembly GCF_040681345.1). NCBI lineage: Bacteria > Bacillati > Actinomycetota > Actinomycetes > Kitasatosporales > Streptomycetaceae > Streptomyces > Streptomyces sp. NPDC051776. Next base: position 152,545 of record NZ_JBFAYQ010000010.1, read on the forward strand.
TACAAGATCTACAACCAGGAGATCACCATCACCGGATCCATGGCCGTTCTGCACAGCTTCGAGCGGGCTGCCGACCTGTTCGCGAACGGGGTCCTCGATCCGGGGCTGTTCATCAGCGACCGGCTGCCGCTGGAGGAGTACCCGCAAGCGCTCGACCGGTTCCGGGCGGGACAGGGCCGCAAGATCGTGGTCGAGCCGTAGGCCGGACGCACCGAGAGGTCCGGTGACCGCCCGTGGGGGGCCGGCCTTGGGATGCGGACTCATGCCAGTGGCGCCGCCCGCAGATCCGAGGGACGGATGCGGTACACGTTCAGCCGCATGTCGTAGTACTTCGCGGTCTCGCCGACCCACTCCATGCCCATGCGGCGTGCCGTCGCGGCGGCCTTGCGGTTGTTGGGGCGGGCGACCGCGAAGAGTTCGTCCACGCCCTGCCGGAACGCCCAGCCGGCGAGGGCGATCCCGGCCTCGGTCGCGTAGCCGTTCCCCCAGGCGTCGGGGCTGAGCTGGAAGCCGATCTCCAGATCCTCCTCGAACGGCGGCAGCATGCGGATCACCAGACCGCCCACCACCCTGCCGTCCTCCAAACGCTCCATGGCCCACCGGCCGGACGGAACGACCAGGTTGTGCTGGGCCTCCTCCCATGCCTGGAGCACGGCGCGCATCGCGCCGACATCCTCCACGCGGAGCATGGCGGGGGTGAGCCAGTGCGCGACTTCCTCGGCGCCGTAGATCCGGAACGCCGCCTCGGCATCGGAGACAGCCCAGTCGCGCACCTCGAGGCGTTCCGTACGCAGGGGCGGTTGCATGCCCTTCACGCTAGCCGCGCTCTCCCGGCACGGCTCGTCGGCGAGCGACCCGATTCCACTCCTATCGGCGGTTCACCGATTCGGTACAAGGTGCGTAACCACTCTGATAGTCGACGCGTTCTCGATGGCGTCGCCGTCCGTATCAGGTCGGTATGAGCTTATTGCTGAAGGAGACGACTTACATGTCGCGCATCACGAAGGCCGCCGCCGTCACCATTGCGGCGGGTGCGGTCCTCGCCGGTTCCGCCGGATCGGCTTCCGCCGACTCGGAAGCCAAGGCCGCCGCGATCGGCTCGTCGGGCGACATCTCGGGCAATGTGGTCCAGATCCCGGTGGACATCCCGCTGAACGTCTGCGGCAACACGTTCGGCGCCGTCTCCGGTCTCAACCCCGCGTTCGGCACCACGTGCATCAACGTGGACACCCACGACCACGCCCACAAGCACGCGAAGAAGAAGCACCACAAGAAGCACGGCCACAAGGCGCACGGCCACAAGGCACACGGCCACAAAGCACACGGCCACAAAGCACACGGCCACAAAGCACACGGCCACAAAGCACACGGCCACAAAGCACACGGCCACAAAGCACACGGCCACAAAGCACACGG
>NZ_JBFAYQ010000010.1:154056-188311 GCF_040681345.1 Streptomyces sp. NPDC051776
ACGACCACAAAGCACACGACCACAAGAAGCACGAGACGAAGACGCACGAGACGAAGACGCACGACTACAAGAAGAAGCACGAGGCGAAGAGCGAGAAGAGGACCTACCTCCTGAGCTGGTGACCACACCGGCCCTCGGCTTTCCTCCGTGGCCTCCCGGGCAGTCCGGGAGGCCACGGTCATGCTCCCGGCGGGGGCCGCGATCGGCGGCCACGACCACTGCCCCCTGGGCGCGGCCAGGAAGCTCCGGCGGAACCGGCCACCGGGGCCAGCCCCCGGAACGACACGTCCTCACGCCCGCGCTCGATGGCCGACTCCGCGAGCGTCGCAACGCGCAGGTACGCGCCCGCGAGCGGGTCGATGAAACGCCGACTGTCCGCACGATGGACGAGGCACGCGGAGAGCCGTGGCCGCATTGGCGAGCGCGGCGTCGCCCGCGGCGCGGAACGGACCGCCCGGACCGAGGAGTCGGTCAGTCGTCCTCCAGCGCCTCCGTCCGCGGCGCCGTCACCGTGAAGAGCCCGCCGTGCGGGTCGCGCACTGTCGCCTCCCGCCCGATACGGGAGTCGCTCGGCTGCGCCGTGACCGTGCCTCCGGCTGTGACGGCGGCATTCGCGGCCGCATCAACGTCCTCCACGACGAAGTAGACGTGCCAGCGGGGCCGCACTTGCGGATCCGGGTCGGCCTCGATAACGCCGCCTCGCAGATGCGCCACCGTGTGGCCGCCGGCCTTCACCCGTACCGCGTCCAGTTCGTACTCGACCTCGGGTGCTCCTGGCCGACCGGATGCCCAGTCGAAGACCTGACCGTAGAAGATGGCCGCGGCGAAGGCGTCGCGGGTCCGCAGCTCCAGCCAGGCAGGGGCCTTGCCGACGCCCACCTCCCAGCCGGGGACGCCGCTGCCCTCCCAGAAGCCGAAGACCGCTCCGCCCGGATCGGCGGCGAGGGCTGCCCGGCCCTTGCCGATGCTGATCGGCCCGACCCCGACCGTGCCGCCGCGCTCCCGGATCCGGGAGGCGGTGAGGTCGGCGGTCTCGACGGCGAAGTACGCGGTCCAGGAGACGGGGACACCCATGGTGTGCGCGAGGGCGCCGATGCCCGCGACGGGTACGTCGTCGGCGACCGCCACGGCGAACTCCGATCCGAGTGACGTCTCGCGGAACGACCAGCCCAATACCGCCCCATAAAATCTCTGCGCGGCCTCCAGGTCGCGCGTCATCAAACTCACCCAGCACGGCGCCCCGTGGACCGTGTGTGTCGAGGCCGGCATGTCCGCCACTGTGCCACCGTCCGCACGGCGCCGCCCGCCGACGCACGACCGTATGGCGGCGCGGCCTTGTGACGCGGTGGCCGCGATTGTTCGTCCCCGTCCTCCATGGCATAGATGGGAAGGTGCCAGGACTCGCTCAGCAAGCCGCCGACGTCGCCCGGAAGGCCTGGGGGCGGAGCAATGACCCGGTCGTGGTGCAGACCGTCCGGTCCACCGTGGGCGCGACCCTCGCCTACGCGGCCGCCGAGTGGATCATCCAGGGCGGCCCGCCGCCGTTGCTGGCCCCGCTGACCGCGCTGCTGGTCGTCCAGGTCAGCTTGTACGCGACTCTGACCGTGGGCTTCCGGCGCGTCAACAGTGTCATCGCGGGCGTGCTGGTCGCCTCCGCGTTCAGCGCCGTGGTGGGCCTGAGCTGGTGGAGCCTCGGCCTGCTCATCTTCGCTTCGCTCGTCACCGGCCACCTCGTACGGGTCCATGAGTTCGTGCCCGAGGTGGCGATCAGCGCCATGCTCGTCCTGGGGGTCAGCCACACGGCGCAAATGGCGTGGAGCAGGGTGGCCGAGACCCTGATCGGCGCCGCGTGCGGCATTCTGCTCAACGCGTTGATCGCGCCGCCGGTCTATGTGGAGCCCGCGGGCCAGGCCATCGCCGACCTCGCCCGCCGGATGCGGTCGTTGCTGCTGCGGATGAGCCGGGCCCTGGAGCGCGGGGCGACCGGCGAGGACGCGGTGGCCTGGCTGCACGAGGCGCGCCAGGTCGACAACGGTGTCGCCGACGTCGACGCCCAGCTCAACCGTGCCGACGAGAGCATGCGGTTCAACCCGCGGGTGCGCGAGGGACTGCTCGCCCGCCTCGTCCTGCGCAGCGGCCTGGACACCCTGGAGATCTGCGCGGTGGTGCTGCGCACCCTCTCCAGATCGTTGACGGACCTCACCCGCGAGCACCGCTCCGAGCTCGTCTACGAGGGCGAGGTGGCGGGCGTCATGAGCGCGTTGTTCGCGCACATCGCGGACGCCGTGGACAGCTTCGGCCGTCTCATCACGGCCCAGGTCAGCTCCAATGCCGAGGTGGCCGAGGAGCAGCTCGCCGAGGCGCTGGTCGAGGGGGGGCGAACCCGTCGGCGCATCGACGACCTGCTGCGGGCCGAAATGGAGAAGGAGCCCGACAAGTGGGAGCTCCACGGCGCGCTGCTGGCCAATGTCGACCGCCTGCTGAACGAGCTGGACGTCGAGCGGCGCTCCCAGTGGCTGGCCGAAGAACTGGACCGCCACCGCCAGGAACCCAGCCACCCCACGACCGGCTACCGGCTGCGTCGTACGGTACGCCGGGTGCGCAGGAAGCTGCGGCGCCTCGTCTCGCGGGACTGAGCACCCGTACGGCAGCCGCAGTGATCAGCCGTACGGCAGCCGCAGGGCGACGGATTCGCCGGGCGCGACCATGACCGAGCGGCCCGCGAGCACCACGCGGATGGGTGGCTCGGGAGACGCCGGGACCTCGATCCGCAGCCGGCCGTGGCGCAGCCGCAGATCCACGCCCCAGTGCCCGCGGTAGCGCAGCGCGAAGCCGTACTCGGAGAGTTCCGGGAGGGGTACGGGGTCGAGCCAGAGCGCGTCGTCCCGGGTCTCGAGGCCGGTGAGACCGCGCTGCACCAGATCGAGGGTCCCGGCCATGGCACCGAGGTGGATGCCCTCACCCGTCGTGCCGCCCTGCAGATCGGCGACGTCGCCCTCCAGGGCGTCGCGGCAGAAGCGCCACGCCTCGGCGCGCCGTACGCGGGCCAGCACCCAGCCGTGGACGAGGCCGCTGAGGGTGGAGCCGTGGGACGTGCGGTGCAGGTAGTAGTCGACGGTACGGCGCCACAGCTCGGCCCCGAAGTCGTAGCCCAGCCGCCGGAACAGCCCGGTCAGTTCGGCCGGTGAGAAGAGATAGCCCAGCATGAGGACGTCGGCCTGCTTGGACGCCTGGTAGCGGTTGACCGTGTCGTTCTCGGCCTCGAGTATCCGGTCGAGCCGCCGGATGTCCCCGTAGCGCTCGCGGTACCCCTCCCAGTCGAGCTCCTCCAGGTCGCCGAAGCCGTCGAACTGGCTGATGACGTCGCGGTGGAAGGGCACGCGCAGGCGTCTCGAGACGTCCTCCCAGCGCTCGGGCTCGCCCTGGGCGACGCCGATGTGCTGGAACAGCTCCTGCCGCCGCGGCTCGGGCAGATCGCGGACGAGGTCCAGGGCGCGGCCGAGCACCCAGGCGGCCGTGACATTGGTGTACGCGTTGTCGTCCAGGCCGGGCTCGGTGGCGTCCGGATACGCGTCGTGGTACTCGTCGGGGCCGACCACGCCGCGGATGCGGTAGCGGCCGAGCCCGGGGTCGTAGGCCGCGCTGTCCGCCCAGAAGCGGGCGATCTGCAGCATCATCTCGGCGCCCTTGGTCTGCAGGAACTCGGTGTCGCCGGTCGCCTCGCAGTACTGCCACACGTTGTAGGCGACGGCGGAGCCGACGTGGTACTGGAGGCGGGAGTGGTCGGGCAGCCAGCGGCCCGACCGGGGGTTGAGGTGCAGGACCTGCGTCTCCTCCCGGCCGTCGCTGCCGCTCTGCCACGGGTACATCGCGCCGGCCCGGCCCACGTCGGCCGCCATCTTGCAGGCCTGCGGCAGCCTCCGGTGCCGGTAGTCCAGCAGCGCGTGGGAGACGCCGGGGAAGTGCAGGTTGAGAAAGGGCAGGACGAACAATTCGTCCCAGAAGACGTGGCCCCGGTACGACTCGCCGTGCAGCCCGCGGGCCGGCACCCCCACGTCCAGGTCGGCGGTGTGCGGCGAGAGTGTCTGCAGCACATGGAAGAGGTGGAGGCGCAGGATGTCGCCCGCCTCCCCGGGCACGTCCAACTCGGCGCGCCGCCACAGCTGTTCCCAGGCCGCACGCTGGGAGTCGAGGAGCCCCGCGAAGCCGGGGGCGGCGGCGACATCGCCCAGCGCGGCGTCGAGCGGATCGCTGATCGCCGGATCGTGGGAGGTGTGCAGGGCGATGACCTTGTCCACGGTGGCGGGGGCCCCGGGCGCGAGGGGGACGTGCAGCCTGTGAGCGACGTGCCGCGGCGCGATGTGCAGCCGGGAGGCGACGGGGGCGGCTCCGGTGACGGTGGTGCGCGCCGCCATGCCGATCCCGATGTCGGAGCTGGAGGTGTGGCAGCGCAGCCAGACGGTGTCGGGCTCCACGGCCCCGGTCTGCATCCGGGTGAGGTGGCTGCCCGCGAGGTCCCGGTAGCGGTGCACGCCCGCATTCGTCACCTCTCCGTCCAGGGCCGACTCCACCTCGACCTCGCCGGACCAGCCTTCAGGGGTGAAGTCGGTCCGCAGCGCGGCCAGATGGGGGTCTCCCATGTGGACGAGACGGCACTGGTCGACGTGCATGCGCCGGCCCTCCGCGTCCTCGTAGCGCAGGCGCCGGGTGAGCGTGCCGCCGCGCAGGTCGAGGACGAGTCGGTGGTCCAGCAGTTCGTCGGCGTCGGGTGAGAACCAGGCGGCGGAGCCGTCCTCGGTACGGACCCGGAAGCGCAGCGGCAGCCAGTTCGGCAGATTGACCATGTCCTCGTTCTCGATCTGCCGGCCCGACACCCGCGAGACGAGGCGGTTGTAGCAGCCCGCCGCGTACGTGCCCGGGTAGTGCACGTCGTCGGCGACGCTCTCGGGGGCAGCGCCCCGGGTGGCGAAGTAGCCGTTCCCGAGGGTCAGCAAGGACTCCCTGAGCCGCTCCTCCGTGGGAACGTAGCCGGCGTATTCCCAGGTCCACTCCGGCATCGTCCCTCCCTCCGCGGGGCGGCGCGGCGCCGTGCTCCTCATCCACTGCACCATGGGTGGGCGGGCGGGGGCCACCGGGACCGGTGTGCCGCCACTGGGCACGGCACCGGGGCCCTGAGTAGTTCATCCTTCATCTTCACGACTCTTGTCGTGACCGCGCCCAGTGTGGTTCAGTGGCTCATCCACTCAGCCACGAAGGTCACCTGTGAGAGGGCGAGCCCGTGACGACGCTGCCACGCGAGACGATCGTCGACGTACTGGAGAACCGATTGCGCGAGGACATCTTCTCCGGGCGACACCCCACGGGGAGCTATCTGCCGCCCGAGCGTCAGCTCGCCGAGGGATACGGGGTCACGCGCACCACCCTCAAGCACGCCTTCGGGCGCTTGGTGCAGGCCGGACTGCTGGAGACCCGGCACGGCGTCGGCACCCGCGTCCGCGACTTCACCCGGCTCGGCGGTGCCGATCTGCTGCCGATGCTGGTGCGCCACAGCCCGGACTGGCTCGGTGAGGTCTTCGAGGTCCGCCGGGCCGTCGGGGCCCTCATCGCGGAGCGCGCCGCCCGGAAGGCCACCCCCGACCAGCGCGTCGAACTCATGGGTCTGCTCGCGGAGATCGCGACGGCCGAGGACGGGGACGCGGCCCAGCTCGCGGATGTCGAGGTGCACCGCGCGCTCGCCCGCGCGACCGGCAACCGGGTCTACAGCCTGCTGTCCAACACGCTGTTCAACGCCTATCTGCCGGTCCGCACGCACCTCGTCGGCCCCTTCGTGGACATGGCCGTGGCCCACGCCCGCCTCGCCCCGGTCGTACAGGCGGTGGTCACCGGCGACGCCCCGGGCGCAAGAGAAGCGGCGGAGGAGTATCTCGGGGAGACCGAGCGCGTCATGCTCGAGGGCCTGGGGGTGGCCGCATGAGCCGCGGTACTACGTTCGCGGAGACGATGATCGGCACCGTACGGCTGGCGGGCGAGGACGCGCCGCGCCCGATGCGCATGGATCTCGAGGTGCGCGCCGACGAGCTGATGCTCCTTCACCGTACGACGGACGCACGGGTGACCGGGCGGGTGCGCATCGCGGGCGTGGCCGACGACCCGTACGCGACCGGTGAGTTGGAGATCTCGCCACTTGCCAGGCGGCGCATCCGCTACCGCATACGCTTCACCGCCGAGGGCCGCAGCTACGCCGTCGACGGCTGGAAGTCCATAGCGCTCTCACGGCCGTTGAAGTCCATGACCGTGCTGCCTTTCACGCTGTTCGCGGACGGGGAGACGGCAGGGCACGGCACCCTGCGCTTCCCCGTCACCACCGGGCTGCTGCCGTTTCTCACCAGCTTCCGCTTCCCCAGGCCGGACAAGGCCGACCGCCATCTCGTCCCGCGCTGGGACGGCAGCCCCGGACGCACCGAGGTCTGGTACACCACGATCACCGACCCCGAGACCCGTACCGGCCTCTGGCTGCACCACGAACTGGTCGCCCCCAGCGACGGATCCGAGGCGTACGCGCACGGATGGGTCGCGCTCTATCCACCCGACGGACCGGTCCGGCACGCCCGGTTCGGACCCGAGCCGTGGAAGCCGAACCCCCGCGGTTTCGCCTCCGGCGGCATCACGGCCGGTCCGGGCGAACTGGCAGGCAGCGCCAGCGAGTTCGCCTGGAGACTCACTGAGCGCCACGAGGACCGCAAGCCCCTCTACACCTTCCCCCGCTGGTCGTGGCGGCGCGAACTGCTGCCCGCCGCACAGATCCTGCCCGCACCGCGTTCGTCGTACTCCGGCACCGTCTCCTACGACGGCGGGGAACTGCGGCTGGCCGGGGCACCCGGTGCGACCGCGCGTATCTACGGGCACGGCAACGCCCGCCGCTGGGCCTGGCTCCACGCGGATCTCGGTGACGGCGATGTGCTCGAAGTCGTCGCCGCCGTCTCCACCCGCCCAGGTCTGCGGCGGCTGCCCCCGCTGGTCTTCCTGCGGCTGCGCAAGGACGGAAGCACCTGGCCGCGCCGTCCGGAGCGCGGCGCGATCGGCTGGGCCGGAGCGGGCCGCTTCCGCGCCGACATCGGCCTTCCCGAGTGGACCGTGACGGGCAGCGCCGGAGGGCGCCGTATCCGCGTCACCGTCACCCAGCCCGAAGAACGCACCCTTGCCCTGGACTACACAGACCCCGACGGGAGCCACGCCGTGTGCCGCAACAGCGAATCGGCCGACGCGCACATCGTCCTGGAACGCCGGCAACGAGGCGGCTGGCGGACAGAAGCGGAGTGGTCCCTGGCGGGCACCGCTCACGCGGAAGTGGGCACCCGGTGAGCCGCCGGCTCGACGGGCTGGTCGCCGCGCTGCTCGCGGACGACGGCAGCGCGCCCTGGGTCGGCGCGGTCCCGCAGCGGCTGGAAGGCGTGCTCGCCTCGATGCCGGCGCCGGCACGGACGGGTGTCCGCAGCGCCGCGGCGGCCGTGGACGCGTACGCCCGCGTGCGCACCGGGCGCGGACTGCACGGCCTCAGCCCGGAGCGGCGCGAGGAACTGCTCACCTCGCTCGCCGGCAACAAGGCGCTGCTGCAACTGCTGGACGTGGTGAAGGTACCGGTCATGCTCGCGGCGGGCACTGAGCGAATGCTCCACACGGAGCCGGTGCCATTGCCCTGGAACGCTGCTGCCGATCCCCCGCTGGACTGCGTGCCGTCGTCCGAGTGGCCGGACCGCGCGACCGTCGACGCCGTCGTCGTCGGCTCGGGTGCGGGCGGTGCCATGGCGGCCCGTCAACTGGCGCGCGCCGGGATGAGCGTCGTCGTGCTGGAGGAGGGACGGCACCACACCACCGAGGAGTTCGGACGGCGGGCGCCGCTGGACCGTTTCACGGAGATGTACCGCGACGCCGGGGCCACCGTGGCCGTCGGCAATCCGCCCGTGGTCATACCGGTCGGCCGGGCCGTGGGCGGCACCACGATCGTCAACTCCGGTACGTGCTACCGCACTCCGAACCAGGTCCTGGCCCGCTGGCGGGACGAGTTCGGTCTGGACATGGCCGACGACGACGCCTTCGGGACGCGCCTCGACGAGGTCGAGCGCACCCTGCAGGTCGGCACGTCCCCGCTGGACGTCCTCGGCAACAACGGCCGCACCGCCCTGCTCGGCGCGGAGAAACTGGGGTGGAAGGCGGGCCCGCTGCGCCGCAACGCGACCGGGTGCAAGGGCTCGTGCCAGTGCGTCGTAGGGTGCCCCACCGGCGCCAAGCAGAGCGTTCAGCTCTCCGTTCTGCCCGATGCCTGCGCGGCGGGCGCCCATATCGTCACCGGCGCGTACGTGCAGCGGATTCTGGTCGATCGGTCCCGGCCGGGCGGTCCGCGGGCGGGCGGTGTGGCCGTACGGCGGCCCGACGGATCGACGTTCGAGATCCTGAGCCCGCTGGTCGTGGTCGCGGCCGGGGCGCTCAACTCTCCGCCGCTGCTGCGCCGTTCGGGTCTCGGCGGTCATCCCCGGCTCGGCCGCAATCTCGCCATCCACCCGGCGGTCAGCACCGCCGGCCGCTTCTCCGAGCCGGTCACGGCCTGGCGAGGCGTCCTGCAGAGCGTGGGCGTGGAGGAACTGCACGACGACGGGATCCTGATCGAGGCCACGGCAGGACCGCCCGGCATGGGCTCGTTCGTCCTGCCCGGTGTGGGCCGCGCGCTGCGTGCGGAGTTGGAGGACGCGGCGTCGCTGGCCACGGTCGGCGCCATGATCGCCGACCGTTCCTCCGGCCGGGTTCTCGGCGCGCGGCGCAGCCTGATCCGCTACGACCTGCACCAGGACGACGCACGCAAGCTGCTGCGTGCGGTGGAGGCGGAGGGGAGGATCCTGTTCGCGGCGGGTGCGGAGGAGGTTCTGACCGGCATCCCGACGGCGCCGCGGGCGCGCTCCATGGACGAACTCACCGAGTTGCTGCGCGGGGTGTCGGCGAACGCGCTGCATCTGTCCGCCTTCCACCCGACGGGGACCGTTGCGATGGGCACCGACCCGGAGGTCAGCCCCGCCGACGCGGAGGGGCGGCTGCGCGGCGTCCAGGGCGTACTGATCGCCGACGGCTCGCTGCTGCCGAGCTGTCCCGAGGTGAACCCCCAGCTGACGATCATGGCGGCGGTTCTTGCCGTGGCAGAAGCCGCCACCTGACGTCGGCGTCGCCCCTCGGGCGGCTGCCGACGGCGCCCCGTGGGGGCGGGCACCATTCCGTGAGAGGGGCGGGGTGGGGGCTCGCCCTCCGGGGCTTCCGTTCTTCCTCCGGCGGGCCTTCTCCGCGCTCCGGCAGGGCTTCCGTCTTCCTCCGGCGGGCCTTCATCCGCACCGGGGCGGGCCTTCGTCCGCCTTCCGTTGCGTCAGGCCTGCCGCCAACTCCGGTGCGGGTGCGCGCACGGTCCGGCCCTCCCGGATCACCCGAGCGGCGGGTACCCGCGAAATCCCGCCGCATCAGCGCGAGACGTGGGCCGACCTGCGCAGAGACGCTGTCCGCGAAGGAGCCGGGTCCGCCATCGGAGTGAGCCCAACCCCGCTTCCTCCGTCGCGAACTGATGGCTTTGCGTGCTTAATCCAAGTACGCCGGAATTCCCTCGAAGCGGCTTGGCCAAAGGTCGCGCCGGCGCAGGAGATCCGACATGCGAGCTGGACGAATATTCGCCGTTGCCCTCGTAACAGGTGCCACTCTCGGCCTCGCGGCTCCGGCCGCCCTCGCCGATCCCACGCCGGGGCACGAGACGTCGAGGCCGACCCACCGCCCGACTCACGACCCGACGAAGAAGCCGACCCACCGCCCGACCCACCGCCCGACCGAGCGCCCGACCGAGCGTCCGACGCACCGGCCCACCGAGCGCCCCACGTCGCACCCCACCATGCCCAGCAAGGGCACGGAGGGCGGCCTCGGCGGCAGCATCGACCAGACGACCTCCCTGCAGATCGCCGGCGGCAGCGCGCTGCTGGCCCTTGCGGGCACCGGGACCGTGGTCACGCTGCGACGCCGGCGCGCCAGCCGGTAGGCCGGTCTCCCCAAGAGGACCCAGAGCTGCTGACGAGTGTGCTTCCGGCGCACTCGTCAGCGCCTTTTCTGCCGCCGCACCCGCGCCGGGCCCCCGTCGGCCTGCCCGGTCCCGTCCCCCCGTCCCGGCCGGTCCCCCTGCCCGGTCCCGTCCGCCTGGCCTGTCCCGCAGCCCCCCGGTCCCCGCCTGCGCCCGCCCCTTCCCCACCCGTACGGCGCCCGTCGCCGGCCCGCCCCCCTCCCGCGGGCAGGACGGATGTGACGGATGTATCGCCCTTTGACCAGGGACGCTTCGCATCGGCCCGCGCCACTGCGGTTGTGGAGGCCTTGATCAGGATCGAAGCTGTAGGTAATGAACCCGGGCTGGGCCTGATGCCATGAGCATGTGGAACGCGTCCAACAGTGCGGATGACTTCCGTGGTCCTCTCGATGTCACGAGGGCGGCCACGGCGGTGCTGGACGCCCAGGACGTGATCATCGGCTGGTCCCCGGCGGCGGAGGACCTCCTCGGATACACCGCCGAGGAGATCATCGGGCATCGTGTGACCACGCTGCTCGTGGGCCGCCCGACGCCCGAACCGACGTTCCCCGGCATCGTCCAGCCCGCCGCCGGCCCGCTGCCGCCGAGCGAGCCCCGCATAGCACGCCACCGGGACGGTCACGTCCTGCAGGTGGCCACAACCGTGTGCGAGCTGGAGAACGGCGGCTCCGGCCCCGCCCGTGTGCTCGTCGCCGCCGACCTGGAGATGCTGCGGCACTGGGAGTCCCATCAGGCCATGCGCCAGGGCCTCGCCACCCAGTCGCCCATCGCCCTGTGCATCTACGACCGGGAACTCCGCGTGGCCTGGGCCAACGCCAAGTACGAGGAGGAAATCGGCGTCCCGCTCGAGGCGTTCAGCGGTCGCCACATCGAAGAGCTGTATCCGGCCGGTGAGTTCCTCACCAAGACGTATCCGGTCACGCTCGCGGAGGTCATGCGCTACGTGCTCGCGACCGGCGAACCCGTCGTCGACCTCCACTACCACGGGCATCCCCCGGCCGACCCGGAGAACGAGCACTTCTGGTCCTGCTCCTACTACCGGCTGCAGGACGCCCGCGGCCATGTGCTCGGCGTCTGCGAGGAGGCCTTCGACATCACCGACCGCTACCGGACGCAGCAGCGGCTGGAGCTCCTGGTCCGGGCGGGCGGCAGCATCGGTACGACGCTGGACATGGAGCTGATCGCCCGGGAGATCACGGACGTGGTCGTCCCGCGGTTCGCCGACACCGTCACCGTCGATCTCGTGGACGTGGTCCTGGAAGGAGAGGAGCCGGACCCGGCCCGGGACGCCCCGGCATCTCTTCTCCGCATGGCGCGCCGCTCGCGCGCCGAGGACACGGAGGGCGCGGACTTGGAGAAGGAGAAGGAGGGGGAGCAGGTCGCGGGGAGCCCGGTCGGCATGGAGGACCCGATGCGTACCGAGCAGGCATCGCATAGCGGGCAGGGCGCGAAGGACACGGCGGACGGGAAGGACACGGACGACGCCGGGTACTCAACAGCGGGCGGCACGGCCGACGTCGAGCGCACGCCCCAGTCCATCAGCTACCCCCCTGCCTCCCCACAGGGACGGAGCCTGTCCTCGGGACGCACAATTCTCGAAGAGGGCACGCTGGTCATCCCGTTGCGGGCGCGCGGTGCGACGATGGGCCTGGTGACGTTCCTGCGCACGGAGAATCTCGCGCCCTTCGACAGCGGTGAACTGGCGCTCGCCGACGAACTGGTGGCGCGTACGGCCGTGAGCCTGGACAACGCCCGCCGCTACACCCGCGAGCGCGCCGCCGCTCTCACGCTCCAGCACAGTCTGCTCCCCCGGCACCTGCCGCCGCAGTCCGCGCTCGACGTGGCCTACCGCTATCTGCCGACGGACAGCCGGGCGGGCGTGGGCGGCGACTGGTTCGACGTCATCGCCCTCTCGGGGACGCGCGTCGGACTGGTGGTCGGCGATGTCGTCGGGCACGGTCTCAACGCCGCGGCCACCATGGGGCGTCTGCGTACGACGGTCCGGGCCCTCGCCCGCATGGACCTCGCACCGGACGAACTGCTCTTCCGCCTGGACGACCTGGTGGGCCAGTCCGCGGAGCAAGGCGCGGCGGCGCACGCCAAGGGCCACCCGGGGCTGGAGGAGGACGTGGCCACCGGGGTGACGTGCCTGTACGCCGTGTACGACCCGGTGTCGCGCCTGTGCACCATGGCGCGGGCGGGCCATCTGCCCCCGGTGATCGTCGCACCCGACGGAACCCGGTCCGTCCCCGATCTCCCGCCGGGCCCGCCGCTGGGCCTCGGCGGCCTGCCCTTCGAGTCCTTGGAGATCGAACTGCCCGAGGGGAGTCTGCTCAGCCTCTTCACGGACGGTCTCGTGGGCTCCCGCACCAGGGACCTCGACGTCGGTCTTGAGAAGCTGAGCGGGGTGCTCGCCGAGCCCGGGCACTCCCTGGACGAGACCTGCGACCGGGTTCTCGCCGAACTGCTTCCCGGCGGGCCTGCGGCCGACGACGCCGCCCTGCTGCTCGTCCGGACCCGCCGGATGGGGGCGGATCAGGTGGCTGTATGGGAGCTGCCCCCGGAGCCCGCGGGGGTGGCCAAGGCCCGCGACCTGGCGGCTGGGCGGCTGCGCGAATGGGGCCTGGAGGAGCTGGCGTTCACCACCGAACTCGTCGTCAGCGAGCTGGTGACGAACGCGATCCGGCACGCCGCTCCCCCCGTACAGCTTCGGCTCATCCGCGACCGGACCCTGCTGTGCGAGGTGTCGGACGGTGGGCACACCTCGCCCCACCTGCGGCACAGCGCGAGCGACGACGAGGGCGGGCGGGGGCTGTTCATCGTGGCGCAGATCGTACGGAGATGGGGTACGCGCTACACCCCGTCCGGCAAGACCATCTGGACGGAGCAGGCCTTCCCGGACTCGGACACGCTCCCGTACAGCGTTCCCTGAAAACCCGGCCCACCGGTGGGCCGGCATGCGCCGGCGGGTGCCGAGCGCCGGTGCACGCCGGCTCGCCTCGCTCCGAAACCCGGGCGGCCCGGTCAGATCCTGCGGTGCGGCTGGATGACGGTGACGCCCCTGCCCGCCGCCGTCCCCATCGCGGCCAGCGCGGCGGGCGCCTCGTCGAGTCCGATGGTGGCGGTCACGAGCAGGTCCGGGCGGAGGAGCCCGGACGCGACCATGTCCATCATCGGCGGGTAGGCGTGCGCGGGCATGCCGTGGCTGCCCAGCACCTCGAGTTCGAGGGCCACCACGCGGGACATGGGCAGCGGCGGATCGCCCGTGGCCGCGGGCAGCAGCCCCACCTGCACATGGCGGCCACGGCGGCGCAGGCCGTTGATGGCGGCGGCGCAGGTCTGCGGGCTGCCGAGCGCATCGAGCGAGAGGTGGGCGCCGCCACCGGTGGCCTCCAGCACGGCGTCCGCCGCGGAACCGGACGGCGCGGAGAAGGGCACCGCGGAGCCGGACGGCGCGGAACCTGACGGCGCGGAGCCGGGCGCCGCGGAGGCGTCGACGCATACGGCCGCGCCGAGTCGCCCGGCCAGCTCCAGCGCCTCGGCCGAGACGTCGACGGCGACGACGCAGGCCCCGCATGCGGCCGCGATCATGACGGCGGACAGCCCCACCCCACCGCACCCGTGCACCGCGACCCACTCCCCCGGCGCCACCCGCCCCTGGGCCACGACGGCGCGGAACGCCGTGGCGAAGCGGCAGCCGAGGGCGGCCGCCGTACCGTACGCCATGTCGTCCGGTAGCCCCACCAGATTGACGTCCGCGTTCTCGATACGGACGTACTCGGCGAAGGAACCCCAGTGGGTGAAGCCCGGCTGCGTCTGGCGCTCGCACACCTGCTGGTCGCCCGCGGCGCACGCCGGACAGCGGCCGCAGGCGCAGACGAAGGGAACCGTGATGCGATCGCCCGCCTTCCAGTTGGCGACCCGGGGCCCCACCTCCTCGACGACCCCTGCCAGTTCGTGGCCGGGCACATGCGGCAGCGTCACGTCCGGGTCGTGGCCCATCCACCCGTGCCAGTCGCTCCGGCACAGCCCGGTCGCCTCGACCCGGATCACCGCGCCGTGCGCGGAGGCCGACGGCTCCGGAACCTCCCGCACCTCCGGCGCGCGGCCGAACGCCTCGAACACCACAGCGCGCATCGGTCATGGCCTCCCTCCCGTGCCCTTGTGCTCCCTTGCCTCAGTGTCATCATGCTCGGCCCACCCGGCGGGTCGATCAAGACCACGACCCGCCCACCGGTCCGCACGTGCGGGAGGCCCGGGGCCTGCGGCACTATGAGCCCATGGGTGATCAGGTGTCGCGGGAGCGGGCTCCCGGCCGGACCGGGCCCGGCGCGGCAGCGGTCACGACCGACCGCCCGGAGGAGCCGTCATGCGCGTAGCGCTCTTCGTCACCTGCGTCAACGACACGCTGTATCCGCGCACCGGCCGGGCGGTCGTCGCTCTGCTCGGGCGCCTGGGCGTCGAGGCGGACTTCCCCGCCGCCCAGACCTGCTGCGGGCAGCCGCAGTTCAACACCGGCTACCGCCACGAGACGGAGCCGCTCGTCCGGCGCTACGCCGACGTGTTCCGCGACTACGACTACGTCGTCACCCCGTCCGGTTCCTGCGCTGCGATGGTGCGCGACAACTACCCGCGGATCGGTGAGAGGGCCGCCGCCGAGGGCCGGGGGGACGCGCTCGCCGAGGCCGCCGCCGTGGCCGTGCCGAGGACGTACGAGCTCACCGAGTTCCTGGTGGACGTACTGAAGGTGACGGACGTCGGGGCGTACTACCCGCACACCGTCACGTATCACCCCACGTGCCACGGGCTGCGCGTGCTGGGGCTCGGCGACCGGCCCCGCCGGCTGCTGGACAACGTGAAGGGGCTCGAACTGCGCGAACTTCCGGGGTCGGACGAGTGCTGCGGCTTCGGCGGCACCTTCGCCGTCAAGAACGCCGCGGTGTCCGCCGCGATGGGCGCCGACAAGGCGCGAAGCATCACGGCCACGGGGGCCGAGGTGGTGTGTGCGGTCGACAACTCCTGCCTGATGCACATCGGCGGCACACTGACCCGTCTCGGTTCGCCCGTACGCCCGGTCCACATCGCCGAGATCCTGGCGAGCACGGAAGAGGATGCGCGATGAGCCGCCGCACCTACCTGGGCATGCCCGCCTTCCCCCGGGCCGCGGAACTTTCCACACGGGAGGCGACCCTGCGCGGCAATCTGCGCCACGCCACGCACACCATCCGCGACAAGCGCGCGAAGGCGGTGGGCGAACTGGAGGACTGGACGCGGCTGCGCGCCGCCGGAGCCGCCGTCAAGAACCGTACGCTGCGCCATCTCGACCACTACTTGGAGCAGGTCGAGGAGAGGGTGACGGCGGCCGGGGGCCGGGTGCACTGGGCGGCGGACGCCGACGAGGCCAACCGGATCGTCACCGATCTCGTCCGCGCCACCGGCGAGAGAGAGGTGGTGAAGGTCAAGTCGATGGCCACCCAGGAGATCGGGCTCAACGACGCCCTGGCACGTGCCGGCATCACCGCCTGTGAGACCGATCTCGCCGAACTCATCGTGCAGTTGGGCGACGACCTGCCCTCCCACATCCTCGTCCCTGCCATCCACCGCAACCGCTCCGAGATCCGCGACATCTTCCGGGAGCGGATGGCCGACTGGGGGCGCCCGGCACCCGACGACCTCACCGATGCGCCCGCCGAACTGGCGGAGGCGGCCCGGCTGCATCTGCGCGAGAAGTTCCTCCGTGCCCGCGTCGGAGTCTCCGGGGCCAACTTCATCGTGGCCGAGACGGGCACGCTGGTCGTGGTGGAGTCCGAGGGCAACGGGCGAATGTGCCTGACCCTCCCCGAGACGCTCATCTCGGTCGTCGGCATCGAGAAGATCGTGCCCACCTGGCGTGACCTCGAGGTCTTTCTCCAACTGCTGCCCCGGTCCTCCACGGCCGAGCGCATGAACCCGTACACCTCGATGTGGACCGGGACGCGGGAGGATGACGGACCGCGCGCCTTCCACCTCGTCCTGCTCGACAACGGCCGCACCGACACCCTTGCCGACACGGTGGGGCGGCAGGCCCTGCGCTGCATCCGCTGCTCGGCGTGCCTGAATGTGTGCCCGGTCTACGAGCGGGCCGGCGGGCACGCGTACGGCTCCCCGTACCCCGGTCCGATCGGCGCGATCCTCACACCCCAACTGCGGGGCACGGAAGGCCCGTTGGAGCAGTCGCTGCCCTACGCCTCATCGCTCTGCGGCGCCTGCTACGAGGTGTGCCCGGTCGCCATCGACATCCCCGAGGTGCTGGTGCACCTGCGGGAGCGGGTCGTCGAGGGCGGTGAGGTGACCCGGCAGGGCACCAAGGTGACGATCAGGCCCGCGAAGGGCCATGCGGCCGAGCGTGCGGCGATGCGCGCGGCCCGCTGGACGCTGGACCACCCGGGGGCGCTGCGCGCGGGGCAGCGCCTCGCCTCCCATACACGGCGGCTGCATCCGAAACGGCTTCCGGGCCCGGGCCGGGCCTGGACCCGGACGCGCGACCTGCCCGAGGTGCCCGCCGAGTCCTTCCGCGACTGGTGGCGGCGTACGCGGGGCGAGGAGGAACGCCGGTCGGGCGGCGGTGCGCAAGAGCGGACGCGCGGTGAGGGAGGAAAGCGGACACGGGGCGAGGGAGGAGGCGGACGGTGAGCAGCAGGGAACGGATCCTCGGGCGGGTGCGCCGCGCCCTTGCGGACGTGCCGCGCGAGGAACGGCCCGAGGACGTCCCGGTCGCGCGCGACTATCTGCGGGTGCACGGCGAGCGGACCCCGGCGCAGACCGCGGATCTGCTCGCCGGGAACCTCGCCGACTACCGGGCCGTCGTGCACCGTACGACCGCCGAGGGGCTGCCCGCGCTCATCGCCCGGTTGCTTGCGGAGCGGGGCGCGGCCTCCGTCCTCGTACCGCCTGGACTACCGCGGGGGTGGACGGCGTCCGCGGAGGCGACCCGGATCGCGGACCGGCCGGAGAGCACCCCGCGGGAACTCGACGCGGTCGACAGCGTCGTCACGGGCTGTGCCCTGGCCATCGCCGAGACGGGCACGATCGTTCTCGACGGCGGCCCGGAGCAGGGGCGCCGGCGGATCACCCTGGTGCCCGACCATCACATCTGCGTCGTACGGGTCCCCGAACAGGTGGTGGACTCCGTGCCGCAGGCGCTGGAACGGCTCGATCCGGCGCGGCACTTGACCTGGATCAGCGGGCCCTCGGCGACGAGCGACATCGAACTCGAGCGGGTGGAGGGCGTGCACGGCCCGCGCACCCTCGAGGTCATCCTGCTCGCGGACTGAGGACGGGCCCGATTGTCGGACCCCGCTGCCAGACTCGACGCATGATTGATCACATGGCGATTCAGGTCCGGGACGTGGAGGCGGCAGCGGTTTTCCACGACACCGCGCTGACCCCGCTCGGAGGCAGACGGCCCATGGACTTCGGCTCCGTGATCGGGTATGGCACGGACCGGCCCGATTTCTGGCTCGGTCCGGCCACGACGGGCGGCGAGGCGCGCGAGGCGCACATCGCGTTCGAGGCTCCCGACCGCGCGGCCGTGCGGGCTTTCCACGAGGCGGCGACAGCGGCCGGGGCCGAGAGCCTGCACGAGCCTCGGAGGTGGCCGGAGTACCACGAGCACTACTTCGGGGCCTTCGTGCGCGATCCCGACGGGAACAACGTGGAGGCGGTCTGCCACCGGCCCGAATGACACAGCGGCGTGGCGGGACGCCGGGCCTGCCCTCGCGGACGGCAGCCCGCGGTGGACGTCCATCTCCCGGCCACCGCGGGCCGCGTACCGCCGCCCGGCTCTCACCCCTCCCGGAGCACAGAAACCTTCCTGCCGCAGACTGGTGCCCATGGAGCTCCGGATCACCGCGACCTCGCCCGAACATCCGGCGGCACTACTCGACCTGCCCTGGAGCAGGCCGCTCGAGGAGTGGCCGGACGAGTGCCTGGTCGCGCTGCCCCGCGGTATCTCCCGGCACATCGTCCGGTTCGCCCGCGCCGGGGACGAGGTCGTCGCGGTGAAGGAGGTCGGCGAGTGGGCCGCCACCCGGGAGTACGGCCTGCTGCGCGACCTCGACCGGCTCGCCGTACCCGCCGTCGACGCCGTCGCCGTGGTGACGGGGCGCACGGACGAGCACGGGGGTCCCCTCGAACCGGCGCTGGTGACCCGCCACCTCAAGGGCTCGCTGCCGTATCGCTCGATGTTCGAGACGACGATGCGCCCCAGCACGATCAAGCGGCTGCTCGACGCCCTCGCCGTGCTGCTCGTACGCCTGCACCTGATCGGCTTCGCGTGGGGCGACTGCTCGCTGTCCAACACCCTGTTCCGGCGCGACGCCGGCGCGTACGCCGCCTACCTCGTGGACGCGGAGACCGGGCAGATCCAGCCCCGGCTGACCGACGGGCAGCGGGAGTACGACGTCGAGGTGGCGCGGGTGAACATCGCCGGGGAGCTGATGGAC
The DNA here is from genome assembly GCF_040681345.1 of Streptomyces sp. NPDC051776. NCBI lineage: Bacteria > Bacillati > Actinomycetota > Actinomycetes > Kitasatosporales > Streptomycetaceae > Streptomyces > Streptomyces sp. NPDC051776. Next base: position 172,639 of record NZ_JBFAYQ010000010.1, read on the forward strand.
CTGGAGGCGGGCGGGTCGCTGCACCCCTCCGTCGACCCCGTGCTGTTCGGCCAGGCCATCGCGGACCGCTACGGCGAGCTGTGGCACGAGCTGACCCGTCAGTCGGTCTACCCGCTCGCCAAGCGCCACTACATCGACCGCCGCATCCGGCGCCTCAACGACCTCGGCTTCGACGTGGCCGAGATGCAGATCCAGCGCTCACCGGACGGTGACGCCGTCACTTTCCTGCCCAAGGTCGTCGACGCCGGCCACCACCAGCGGCAACTGCTGCGGCTCACCGGCATGGACGCGGAGGAGAACCAGGCGCGGAGCCTCCTCAACGACCTGGAGACCTGGATGGTCTCGCAGGAGGACTACGCACCCGGCGATCCCCTCGGCGCGCGCCCCGAAGTTCTGGCCCACCGCTGGGTCCGGGACGTGTTCCGCCCGGCCGTCCGCGCCGTACCGCGCGAGGTGCGCGCCTCGGCCGACGTCGCGCAGATCTACCACGAACTGCTCGAACACCGCTGGCTGTTGTCCGAGCGGGCGCAGCGCGACGTGGGGATGGAAGCCGCAGTGGAGGACTACGCGCGGACGGTGCTGCCGCGCCGGCCGGCCACCTGACCGCTTGGCCCGCGGTACGCCCTGAGCCGCCGCGGCCGTGTATGTGCCGCGAGCTGACGAGGGCGGCTGAGCTGGGCCGGGGCTGCGGCTGAGCTGGGCTGCGGCTGAGCCGGGCTGAGGCTGGGGCTGAGGCTGCGGCTGAGCTGGGCCGGGCTGAGGCTGCGGCTGGGGCCGGCGGCATACGGCGACTCCGGGCCCCGTCACGGCGGCGATCCCGGACCCGGCACAGCGACGGCCCGCAACGGTGGCGAAGCCGTGTCCGTAGCGGCCGCGAAGCGGGGCGGGGCCGCGTCCTCGCCGACCCCTGCGCGAGCCTCGGCCCCGGCTGCACCCCACGCCCGTGCCACGGTCACCGTTCACGCCAGGGGCGCGGCCGTACACCCGAGTGGCGGGGCCGGCCCGACTCCTGGAGTGTGGGCCGTAGGCGGGGATGTTCACCGGCCCCGCGGCCGGACGACGGCTCGGGGCGGGATTTGTCGTCAGCGGGAGGCACACATGCCCGAGATCACCACTCCGTACGTGCCCGGGACTCCGTGCTGGATCGATCTCAGCGCGCCCGATCAGCAGGCCGCTCTGGACTTCTACCGCGATCTGTTCGGCTGGCAGGGCGAGATCGGACCGCCCGAGTTCGGCGGCTATGCGAGCTGCGAACTGCACGGGAAATCGGTTGCCGGCATCATGTCGGCGCAGCCGATGGGCGATCAACCACCGCCCCCCACAGCGTGGACGACCTACTTCGCGACACCGGACGCCGACTCCACGGCGCGGGCGATCACGGAGAACGGCGGCACCGTCATGTTCCCGCCGGACGACATCGGCACGCTCGGCGGGATGGCGATCGCCGCAGACCCCAACGGCGCCGTGTTCGGCATCTGGCAGGCGAAGGACTTCCCCGGCGCCGGAATCGCCAATGAGCACGGAGCCATGATCTGGAGCGAGCTGAGCACGCGGGACCCCGACCGTGCCCGCGCCTTCTACCCGGCGGCCCTCGGCATCGACATCGGCCCGATGGAGATCCCCGGAGTCGAAGGGATGGAGAACTACTTCGGGGTCAAGGCGGGCGACCGTACGGTCGGCGGCATGGCGGTCCAGGGCGAGGACAGTCCCGAGGTGCCCTCGCACTGGCTCACGTACTTCGCCGTCGACGACGCCGACTCCACGGTGGACGCCCTCATCAAGGCCGGCGGCAACGTGATGCGGCCGCCGTCCGACATGCCCGCGGGGCGGATGGCGGTGGTCCAGGACCCGCAGGGCGCGGTCTTCGCGGTGATCACCCCGCGCCCCCTGTAGTGGGCGGGGCCCATGCAGGGGGATTTCATGCAGGGGGACTTATTGCAGTAGGGCCACTGCAGCGGGGCCCATGCAGCGGGACCCATGCGGGCGTGGCCCCCGCGGCACGCCCGCGCTGTCCGCCGCGGCTGCGCGAGGCGTCACGCGCGATGGCGCTCGCGATCCCGGGAGGGCGCCACCACACGCCGAAGGCCCATGCGCACGACGTGTCCTGCGCCCTTGCCGCGATTCTGCGCTACGGCGTGCGGGAGTAATTCGCCTGACGCCCGGGCATGAGGCACGCTCCCCGGAATTAGCTCATACGTTCTAATGCGGGCGTAGACTGCATGCATGGTTGTTCACCTGCAGGGCTCTCTCTTCGACGAGACCGGCGAGGTCGGCCTGCGCTCGCTGGAGACCGTGCGCCGTACGGAACTGGGCAGGGGCGCCTGGATCGACGTGCTGCCCGGCTGGCTGACCGGTGCCGATGAGCTTTTCGAGGCGCTCGTCGGCTCGGTGCCCTGGCGCGCCGAGCGGCGGCGGATGTACGAGCGCGTGGTGGACGTACCACGGCTGCTGGCGTTCTACGGGGCGGACGACCCGCTGCCCCACCCCGTGCTCGCCCAGGCCCGTACGGCGCTGAGCGAGCACTACGCGGCGGAGCTCGGCGAGCCGTTCACCACCCTGGGACTGTGCTACTACCGGAACGGGCACGACAGCGTCGCCTGGCACGGCGACAGGATCGGCCGCGGCGACACGGAGGACACGATGGTCGCCATCGTCTCCGTCGGCGAGCCCCGCTTCCTGCTTCTGCGGCCCCGGGACGGCGGCGGCTCGACCGTCCGGCACGCACTGGGTCACGGCGATCTCATCGTCATGGGCGGCTCGTGCCAGCGGACGTGGGAACACGCGATTCCCAAGACGAACAAGGCTGTTGGGCCCAGGATCAGCATCCAGTACCGACCTCACGACGTCGGCTGACGCGGGCGCGCGGGACCGCGGCCGGGGCCGGCCAGCCGCTCATCCGGTCACCGGTCGGCCTGCCAGCCGGTCATCCGGTCGCCCGTCACCGGTAGGCGGTCGGCGGTCGGCGGTCGGCGGTCGGCGGTCGGCCGGGTCAGCCTGCCAGCAGCTCATCCGGTCACCGGTCAGCCCGTCACCGGTCAGCCCGGTCAGGGGCGCAGATAGGACAGACCGGCGTGCTCGCGCGCGTACGTGTCCAGCAGCCGCCGGGCGACCCGCACCGAGTCGACGAGCGGATGAAGGGCGAACGCCTTCAGCGCTGCGGCCCGCGAGCCGCTGTCCGCCGCGGCCATGACCTCGCGCTCGACCGCCTTGACCTGGCACACCAGACCGGTGGCATGGTCGGGCAGCGGCGAGACCGGGAGGGGGTGAGCGCCGTTGGCGTCCACCAGGCAGGGCACTTCCACGACGGCCTCGGCGTCCGGTACCGGCAGGGTGCTGCCGTTGCGGACGTTGAGGATCAGCGTCGCGCGCTCGTTGCGGGCGATGGCGCGCATCAGGGCGAGTGCCACATGCTCGTACCCCCCGCCGTCCAGGTCACGGGCGTCGCGCGCGCCAACGCCGACAGCCTCGCGGCTCTCCGCCATGTAGGTGGCCTCGCGCTCGGCGCGCGTGCGCTCCCACGCCTCCAGGGCGGACTCGCCGCCGCGCTCCGTCAGCGCGTAGAAGCCGCGCTGCTGGTCGCGCAGGAAGGCGCCGCGCGACAGTTCCGCTTCCTGCGCGGCCCGAACGGACTCGCGGCTGAAGTAGTAGTAGTGCAGGTACTCGTTGGGAATGGCGCCCAGTGCGCGCAGCCAGTCCGCACCGAACAGCTTGCCCTCCTCGAACGAGACGAGGGCCTCCGAGTCGGCCAGCAGGCGCGGCAGTTGGTCCCGGCCGCCGACGCGCAGCCCGCTCAGCCAGCCGAGGTGATTGAGCCCGGCGTAGTCCATCCACGCCTCATGGGGATCGGCTCCCAGCGCGCGGGCGACCCGGCGCCCCAGGCCAACGGGCGAGTCGCAGATGCCGATCACGCGGTCCCCGAGGTGGCGGGACATCGCCTCGGTGACAAGCCCGGCGGGGTTGGTGAAGTTGATGACCCAGGCGTCCGGCGCGATCGCGGCCACCCTCCGGGCGATGTCCAGGGCGACGGGCACGGTGCGCAGGCCGTACGCGATGCCGCCCGCGCCGACCGTCTCCTGCCCCAGCACCCCCTCCTCCAGCGCGATGCGCTCATCGGCTGCCCGCCCCTCCAGACCGCCGACGCGGATCGCGGAGAACACGAAGTCGGCCCCCTTCAGGGCGGCGTCGAGGTCGGTGGTGACGGTAACGCGGGGAGCACCGGCGATTCCCTCCGCCTGCTCGGCGAGCACCCGGCCGATGGCCGACAGGCGCCCGGCGTCGAGGTCGTGGAGCGTCACGTGCGTGACCCGCCCCGCGGCGTGGTCGCCCAGCAGGGCCCGGTGGACGAGCGGCACGCGGAATCCCCCACCGCCCAGAATCGTCAGCCTCACGCCCCGACCACCTGCCTCACGCCCGCCTCGCGGATCCGGCGGCACCGGCCGCGGGACACCCCGAGGGATCGGTCATCCGTAGGTCGACGGTATCCCGCACGGCCGGGCAGCGTTCGGCGGGTTGACGTCCCTCTGTACGGCGCCTGCTGTACGGCGTGGCTCCTCCGCTCGGGGGCTCCACCGGCCCGCGGCCGATTGCTGCCGCCCATGGCACGTGCGAAAATCCCTGCTCCGGTGGGGGTTCCGGCCGCCGCGCCGATGAGGCTTCCGGCCGCCATATTCGCCGAAGCTCCGGTTATCCGGCGCGGCTCCGGCCCCTGCCTGGTGAGGCTCCGGTCCCCGCTCCGATGAGGCTTCCGGCCGCCGCCCGGCGCGCCGTCCGCCCAGGTCCGCAAGCGCTACGGCGCGACCTCCTCCTTCTGTTCCGCTTCGCCGAATCGCGCCAGCGCCAGCGCGCCCGCGATGGACAGCACGAACCCGAGCACGGCGAGCGGGGCCAGCCCGTGGCGCGTGGTGTCTCCGAGCCAGGCGACCCCGAAGACCGCCGGCCAGATCGTCTCGCCGATGACCATCGCCGCCGTCGCGGAGGTGACGGAGCCCGACTGGAGGGCGTCGATGAGGAACATGAAGCCGGTGATCCCCGAGATGACCACCGCGTACGTCGTCGGCTCGGCGAGCAGCCCGGGAACGCCGAAGCCCGGCAGCATGCGCACGCTGATGGCGACGAGGCCGAAGCTGAGCCCGGCGATCATTCCCAGGACCGGCGCCCGGTTGTGGGTCACGACGCGCCCGGTGACGAAGCCGACGACCGCGAGCCCGCAGGATGCGAGGAGCGTGGCGAGGCGCAGCAGTTCGTCACCGTCCCCGTGGCCCTCCCGGCCGGCCGAGAGGGCGAGGACGAGGAGACCCACGCAGACGGCGACGACGGCGGCCCATTCGATCCGGCGCAGGCGGATGTGGAGCACCATGGCCGCGGCGACCGCGGTGACGGCGAGGGCGGAGGCGAGTGCCGCTTCGACCACGAAGATGGGCAGGGTGCGCAGCGCGAGCAGTTCGGCGGCGAAGCCGAGCATGTCGAGCCCGACTCCGGCGATGAACGGCCAGCGGCGGAGGGCCAGCAGGAAGGTTCCGACGCCGTGCGTCTCCGGGGCCTCCTCGGCTGCCATGCGCGCCCCCATGGCCTGCATGACGGTCGCGGTGCCCGTGGTCACGGCGGCGGCGAGTGCGAAAACGATGCCCAGTCCCATAGACGGACGGTAGCTGCGGGTGGTGGGCGGACCGCGGATTGAGACGCCCCGGCCGCCCGGTTGCGATGCCCAGCCGCCCGGTTGCGTCACCCGGCCCGCCCGCCCCAGCCGCACGGTTGCGTCGCCCGGCCGCCCCGTTGCGCTGCGCGGCGTGTGCGCGGCCGGGGTGTCGCCGTACGGGTCAGCGGCGCCTGTCGCTTCGGCCACCGGCCCGGCAGGGCGGACGCCTTGCGTCATGCCTGATGCCGTGCACGTCGTACGGTCGCCGTGGCCGGAGCCCCAGGGTCAGACCAGAGCCTCGTCCACGAAGCACCAACGCCAGTCCTCGCCGGGCTCCATCGACGCGACGATGGGGTGCCCGGCCTCGTGGGCATGCCCCCGAGCATGCCGGTGCGGTGAGGAGTCGCAGCAGCCGACCCGGCCGCAGGTGAGGCACAGTCGCAGGTGCACCCATGTCGAGCCCAGCCGCAGGCACTCCTCGCATCCTTCGGGGGTACGAGGCTCCACCGGCCGGACCATCGACAGGTGCGGATCGGATCCTGAACCGCTCATGCATCGCTCCCTGCGGCGTTCATCGGCAGCGCCGCCCGCCCGGCTTCGGCAGTCCGTCGATCAGCAGGGAGAGGCCGATGCCGAGCATCCAGAGGTCCTTGGCCAGCGGCAGGCCCTGCTCGGTCCAGCGCAGACTGCCCTCCCGGCGCATGCCGGGCGTCCGCAGATAGAGGCCCAGCGTGCCGGCGGAGAAGGCGGTGAGGGCGGCGCCCACCGCGGCGGACGGGACCACGGGCAGTAGCAGCGCCCCGCCGATCGCCATCTCGGCCTTGGAGAGCACGCCGAGGAACGACCGCGCGTCCAGCTTGCCGAGAAACGGGTAGGTGCCGGTTGCGAAGCCCTGAAGCTGCCCGGCGGTCTCCTCGTCCGCCGACTTCTTCGTGTATCCGGAGTTGAGCATGAAGGCTCCGGCACTCAGCCGGAGCGGGGCCTGTCTGGCCAGGGACCACCCGTTCATGGACACCACCTCCCGTTCCCACCCACGCTAGCGGGCTGGGGCAGCCCCCGCATGAGGGACATCGATCGTCCGTTGACCTGGGAGTACGCCGCACACCATGTGCCGGTGTCGCGGCGTGCCGCCGGGACATCGCCAGGCGTGCGCGGGATGGGAATAGGACCGCCCCGTGAGCCGTTGCAGACGCTAGTTGAATGCGCAACTACAGGATGGGTGAGCACGATGCAGTTCGGGATCTTCACCGTCGGTGACGTCACCCCCGATCCCACCACGGGCACGACCCCCACCGAGCACGAGCGGATACGCTCCATGGTGGCCATCGCGCTCAAGGCCGAGGAGGTCGGCCTGGACGTCTTCGCCACGGGCGAGCACCACAACCCGCCCTTCGTGCCCTCCTCCCCCACCACCCTGCTCGGCTGGATCGCCGCACGGACGGAGCGGCTGATCCTCTCCACCTCGACGACTCTGATCACGACCAACGACCCGGTCAAGATCGCGGAGGACTTCGCGATGCTCCAGCACCTTACCGAGGGCCGGGTCGACGTGATGATGGGCCGGGGAAACACCGGTCCGGTGTATCCCTGGTTCGGCCAGGACATCCGCCAGGGCATTCCGCTGGCCATCGAGAACTACGCCCTGCTGCACCGGCTCTGGCGCGAGGACGTCGTGGACTGGAACGGCCGGTTCCGTACCCCGCTGCAGGGATTCACCTCCACACCGCGCCCGCTCGACGGCGTCCCGCCGTTCGTCTGGCACGGCTCCATTCGCAGCCCGGAGATCGCCGAGCAGGCCGCGTACTACGGCGACGGGTTCTTCGCGAACAACATCTTCTGGCCCAGGAAGCACTTCCAGAAGCTGATCCGGCTGTACCGGGAGCGGTACGCGCAGTACGGCCACGGCACGCCCGAGCAGGCCATCGTCGGGCTCGGCGGCCAGGTGTTCATGCGCAGGAACTCCCAGGACGCCGTACGCGAGTTCCGCCCCTATTTCGACAACGCACCCGTCTACGGACACGGGCCGTCGCTGGAAGAGTTCACACGGGAGACACCGCTCACCGTCGGCAGTCCGCAGGAGGTCATCGAGAAGACCCTGACCTTCCGCGAGTCCTTCGGCGACTACCAGCGGCAGTTGTTCCTGATGGACCACGCGGGTCTGCCCCTGAAGACCGTGCTCGAACAGCTCGACATGCTGGGCGAGGAGGTCGTACCGGTCCTGCGCAAGGAGTTCGCGGCGGGCCGGCCGGCCGACGTGCCGGATGCGCCGACGCATGCGGCGCGGGCCGCGCGGCGGGATGCCGAGGGGGCCCCCGACGACCCGGCGGCGTGAGCCGCAGGCCGTGGTAGCGCCTGTACGGCGCGCGCAGCGCACCCCCAGGACCACAAGAGACGCGCCAGGACCGTCCGGAATCCGGACACCCCGCAGGAGGAGGACATGACACCCGTGAAGGAGAACGCGATGGAACCGGCCGAGGACATGAGGGATCCGGCCGAGGACATGAGGGAGCCGCTGAAGCTCGTGGTCGTCTCCGCCGGCCTCAGCCGGCCCTCGTCGACCCGTCTGCTCGCGGACCGGCTGTCCGAGGCGACGATCAAGCACCTGGACGACACCGGTCGCACGGCGGACGTACACGTCGTCGAACTGCGCGATCTGGCGACCGACATCGCCAACAATTTCGTGACCGGATTCGCCGGTGGGGATCTGAGGGAGGCGATCGACGCGGTGACGGAGTCCGACGGGATCATCGCCGTGACCCCCATCTTCACCGCCTCCTACAGCGGCCTGTTCAAGTCCTTCTTCGACCTCGTCGACACCACCGCGCTGGGAGGGAAGCCGGTGCTGATCGCGGCCACCGGCGGTACGGCACGGCACTCCCTCGCCCTCGAGCACGCGCTGCGTCCGCTGTTCGTGTATCTGCGCGCGCTCGTCGTACCGACGGCGGTCTTCGCCGCGTCCGAGGACTGGGGCGGCGGGGACACACGGACGGAGGAGCTGCCCACGCGCATCGACCGTGCGGGCGGCGAGCTGGCGGCGCTGCTGGCGAACCTGCCGCGGACCGCCGTGCCGTCCGTCACCGTCAGTCCGTTCGAGCAGCAGCTGGCGTCGCTCGGGCTCGGCTGACACGATCACCCCAGGACCGCAGCTACGCGGTCGGCTCCGCGGCTCGTGGACCTCGTAGGGGCCTCCACACTGCCCGGACGACTTGACAATTGCCCGTTATGGATCCTTTTCTGAAGGGCGAGGGGCTATCTCCATAGCTGCAGGTCACGGCCCTTCACGGTAGGTGGCCCGGCGCACGGTCGGCGTGCGTCGGCAAAAGGCCGTGAGGATGGGAGAGCTGACATGGCACGCTCGGTCGGTATCGACCTCGGTACGACGAACTCGGTGGTCAGTGTCCTGGAGGGCGGTGAGCCCACGGTCATCCCCAACACCGAGGGGGCGCGTACGACCCCGTCCGTGGTCGCTTTCGCCAAGAACGGCGACGTGCTCGTCGGGGAGGTGGCCAAGCGCCAGGCCGTGACCAACGTCGATCGCACGGCGCGGTCGGTCAAGCGCCACGTCGGCGACCCGGACTGGCGGTTCCCGGAGACCGGTGACGTGGACGGCAAGCAGTACACGGCCCAGGAGATCTCGGCGCGTGTGCTGCAGAAGCTGAAGCGGGACGCGGAGGCGTATCTCGGCGAGGACGTGACCGATGCCGTCGTCACCGTGCCTGCCTACTTCAACGACGCGCAGCGCACCGCCACCAAGGAGGCCGGTGAGATCGCAGGCCTCAATGTGCTGCGCATCATCAACGAGCCGACGTCGGCCGCGCTCGCGTACGGCCTGGACAAGGAGAACGACCAGACGGTCCTCGTCTTCGACCTGGGAGGCGGCACCTTCGACGTCTCGCTGCTCGACATCGGCGAGGGCCTGGTCGAGGTCAGGGCCACCAACGGCGACACCCACCTGGGCGGCGACGACTGGGACCAGCGGATCGTCGATCACCTGGTCAAGCAGTTCAAGAACGCCTACGGGGTGGACCTCTCCAAGGACAAGATGGCGGTGCAGCGGCTGCGCGAGGCCGCGGAGAAGGCCAAGATCGAACTGTCCGCCGCGACCGAGACCACCATCAACCTGCCCTACATCACGGCATCCGCCGAGGGCCCCCTGCATCTGGACGAGAAGCTCACCCGCGCCCAGTTCGAACAGCTCACCCAGGATCTGCTGGACCGCTGCAAGGCCCCGTTCCACCAGGCGATCAAGGACGCCAAGATCAAGGTCTCGGACATCGACCATGTGATCCTGGTTGGCGGCTCGACCCGGATGCCGGCCGTGACCGAGCTGGTCAAGGAGCTGACCGGCAAGGACCCGCACAAGGGCGTGAACCCGGACGAGGTCGTGGCCATCGGCGCGGCGCTCCAGGCCGGTGTCCTCAAGGGCGAGGTCAAGGACGTCCTGCTGCTGGACGTCACCCCGCTGTCTCTCGGCATCGAGACCAAGGGCGGCATCATGACCAAGCTCATCGAGCGCAACACCACGATCCCGACCAAGCGCGCCGAGACGTTCACGACGGCCGACGACAACCAGCCCTCGGTGTCGGTGCAGGTCTACCAGGGCGAGCGGGAGATCGCGGCGTACAACAAGAAGCTCGGGATGTTCGAGCTGACCGGCCTTCCCCCGGCGCCGCGGGGCGTCCCGCAGATCGAGGTCACCTTCGACATCGACGCCAACGGCATCATGCACGTCTCCGCCAAGGACCTGGGCACCGGCAAGGAGCAGAAGATGACCGTCACCGGCGGCTCCGCGCTGCCGAAGGACGACATCGACCGCATGGTGCGGGAGGCCGAGCAGTACGCGGAGGAGGACCGCACGCGGCGTGAGGCGGCCGAGGCCAGGAACAACGGCGAGGCCCTCGTCTACTCCACCGAGAAGTTCCTCGCGGACAACCCGGAGCGCATCCCGGGCGAGGTGAAGGCGGAGGTCGAGGCCGCGGTCGCCGAGGTGAAGCAGAAGCTCGAGGGCGGCGACACCGCCGAGATCCGTACCGCGACCGAGAAACTGGCCGCCGTCAGCCAAAAGATGGGCCAGGCGATCTACGCCGACGCCCAGGGGCAGGCCACGTCCGCGGGCGGGGCCGGAGCATCCGGCGCGGACGCGCGCGACGCCACCGGCGGGAGCGGCGGCGAGGGCGGCAAGGCGTCCGAGGACGAGGTCGTGGACGCCGAGATCATCGACGAGGACAAGGGAGACACGGCATGAGCACCTCGTCCGGCTCCCGGTACGGGCCGCGTCGGGGCGCGCCCGTATCCGTCCGAGACCAGCAGCGCACGGATCCGGCCGGCCTTCCCCCGAGGACACCGCGCGGCGGGGGCCGCTCGGGCGCGGCCGGGCCCGGGACCAAGGCCCCGGATGAGCCACCGGCCACTCCGCCCGAGGAGCGCGCCACCGCGCGGCCGGCGGAGGAGCTCCGTGAGCAACTCACCGAACGCACGGCGGACTTGCAGCGCGTCAAGGCGGAGTACGACAACTACCGCAAGCAGGTGCGGCGCGACCGTCTGGCGGTCCGCGAGGTCGCCGTGGCAAATGTGCTGCGCGGACTCCTTCCCGTCCTCGACGCCATCGCACAGGCCCGCGCCCACGGCGAGGTGACGGGCGGATTCGCCGCCGTCGCCGACGAGTTGGAGTCCCGCGTGACCGAGCTCGGGCTGGAGACCTTCGGGGAGGCGGGCGAGCCGTTCGACCCGACCCGGCACGAGGCGATCTCCCGCGTGGCCCCGGCCGAGGCGGCGGGAGCGACCGGGATCACCTGCACGGAGATCGTCCGCCGTGGCTACCGCGTGGGCGATCAGCTGCTGCGCGCAGCCGAGGTGGTCGTCGCGGACCCGGCGACGCCCGCACCGACCTGACTCCCGCGTCTCGTACGGTCGTTGGCGGTGCTGTTCCCGGCGCGGCGGGACGGGACGAACACCCAGTCCAGTCGTGGTTCCACCAGGGGCCGGAAGACCTTGCGGACGGGTGCCGAGCTGAGGAACAGGGCGAGTCCCACCCCGAGCACGGTGACAGCCAGTCGGCCCGTCGGGGAGTGCCAGAAGGCCGCGTCGTACCAGCCCTCCCAGGCGGCCGTACGAATGGCCAGCCCGTGCAGCAGATACGCGTAGAGCGTCCCTGCCCCGAGGGCCGTGAACCAGGTCCGGTGGCGCGGCACCCACGCCAGGAATGCGGCCACCAGCAGCAGCGAACAGATCAGCAGCGCCAGTGACATGGCGGCCCCGGCCGGCCACGGCACATGGAGTTCGCCCCAGCTCTTGCTGCGGACGGCCCACTCGGAGGTCATCCTTCCCTTGGCCAGATAGGCCACGCCGGCCGCCGCCGCCATGACGGGCACCGCGGCGACCCGCACCCACCGGGCGCGCAGCATCTCCCAGTGCTCGGGGCGCATGAGGAGACCGATCACGAAGAAGGGCAGGAACTGCAGGATACGGTCGAGGTTCAGTACGGCGCCGATCTCGTTCGCCGCACCGGTCAGCGCGATGGCCACCGACAGCCCCAGCGCGACGTACCAGCGCATCACCAGCCACAGGGGGGCGGTGAGCCGCCAGACGAAGAGGGCGACGAGGAACCAGGTGAGGTACCAGGGCGAGAGCAGACTGATGTCGTTGCCGCGGTCGTCCACGAGATTGCCGTAGAGCGTGTAGAGCGTCTCGAAGATGGCGTAGGGCACGGCGATGCCGGTCACCAGCCGTTTGACCTGGCCCGGCTTGGACGCGAAGCTCCGCGAGAAGTAGCCGGAAAGAACGATGAACACCGGCATGTGGAAGCTGTAGATGAAGAGATACCCCGCCCAGACCGCCCGGCTGTCCTTGAGAGGCTGCCAGGCGTGGCCCACGACGACCAAGACCATCGCCAGCAGCTTCGCATTGTCGAAGAACGGGTCGCGTCCGCTTCCCTGTTCACGCGCCGAGCCTTCCGTCACACAACCGCCTCCCCGGATTCGAGCTGGATTTCGCACCATACCTGCCATGGCGGCTCATCCGAGTACGTACCGCGGAGGCGTGGCGTTCACCTTCGAGGGTCCCGCCGGGACCAGGGAGGAGGTGCGCCCGGCTTTGCAAACGCTCACCCAACTGCGGTGATGCGAACCTGAATTGACCGAAGGAAAGACGAATGCGGAATGGACGACGGCGGCTCCCCCGGTGAGCCGTCCCACACCGTGGGCCGCCACTCGCCGGGGGAGCCGCCGCGTCGCTCGGGGGCGGTGGCCGCCGGGCGGTCAGCGCTTCGCGCTCGTCCGGAAGACCGACTTCAGGACCTCCTGCAGCGTGCGCTCGGGGTCCCGGGCCGAGCCGTCGGTGCGCCAGGCCACGAACCCGTCCGGGCGCACCAGGATCGCGCCGTCGGGCCCGATGCCGTGGACCTCGGCCCAGTCGGCGCCGTCCTCGGGCGCGAGATCGGCGTCGGCGTCCTCACCCACGTGGAAGCACCGCAGCGGCATGCCCAGCCGGTCGGCGAGCGCGAGCCCGGCCGCGTGCCATGCGGAGCCCTTGGGGCCCGTCAGCAGAACGGGGGACTCCTCGTACAGGTCGAGCGTCGACACCCGTTCGCATGACCGGCGCAGCCACATGTGCGGGGCCCGGGTGCCCGGTGCGCCGCCGAGTTCCATCCGCTCGGGAACGATCGGCTGCTCGGGGTCCGCGCCGTGGACCGCGCCCCGGGCGTAGCGGTATCCGAGGGCCACGGTGAGGACGCCGCTCTGCTTGCCACCGCCGACGCCGGGTGCCGGTGAGTACCCGGGGTGGCTGTGCTCGGCGGAGCGGGCCGAGGCGCGTGCGCTGGTCGCCTCCGCGACGGGCCGGCGCTCCTCCTCGTAGGTCTCCAGGAGCCCGGGACCGGCCCAGCCGTTCAGTACGGCCGCGAGCTTCCACGCCAGGTTGTGAGCGTCCTGGATACCGGTGTTGGAGCCGAACGCGCCGGTCGGGGACATCTCGTGTGCGGAGTCGCCGGCGAGGAAGACCCGGCCGGACGAGTACCGGTCGGCCACCCGCTCCGCGGCGTGCCACGGGGCCTTGCCCGTGATCTCGACGTCCAGGTCCATGGACCCGACCGCCGTACGAATGTGGCTTGCGCACCGCTCGTCGGGGAAGTCCTCGAGGGTCTCGCCGGACTCGGGGTGCCAGGGCGCGTGGAAGACCCAGTACTCGCGGTTGTCCACGGGGAGGAGCGCCCCGTCCCCCTCGGGGTTGGTCAGGTAGCAGGCGATGAAACGGCGGTCCCCTACGACGTCGGCCAGGGCGCGGGAGCGGAAGGTGATGCTCACATTGTGAAAGAGATCGCCGGGGCCGGACTGGCCGATGCCGAGCTTTTCCCGTACGGGGCTGCGCGGCCCGTCCGCCGCGATCAGGTAGTCGGCGCGCACGGTGTGGTGCTCGCCAGTCTCCCGGTCCTTCACCACCGCGGTCACACCGTCGCCGTCCTGGTCGAAGGAGAGCAGCTCGCTGGAGAACCGCAGGTCGCCGCCCATCCTGCGAGCGCAGCGCACGAGCACCGGCTCCAGGTCGTTCTGACTGCACAGGCACCAGCCGCTCGGGCTGAAGCGGGCGAGCCCGCCGCCCGGGTCGATCTCCTTGAACAACCACTCCTGGTCGTCGCCGGTAAGCGAACCTGCCTGGAGGATGCCGTGGTTCTCCGCGAGCACCGACGCGGCCTCGCGGATCTGATCCTCTGCACGGGCGACGCGGAACAACTCCATCGTGCGAACGTTGTTGCCGCGTCCGCGGGGGTGCTTCGAGGTGTCCGAGTGCTTCTCGACCAGCATGTGCCCGATGCCGAGACGGCCCAGGAACAGTGAGGCTGACAGGCCCACCAGGGAGCCGCCCACGATGAGGACCGGCACGCGGTCTTCGGCCTTGTGATTCATGTGTTCAAGCTCCAGCCGCCGGGATTGGCAAGGGGTTGGCCATGAGTTCTCCATGCCCGACCGCGGACGTTTCGCTCACCCCCTTCACCCGGTTGGACCACACCATTCGCGCGACCCAAGTGGCCAGCACATGATCGAGTCCGATGCCGCCATGTCGATGCCCCCTCACCCCGTGCGGAAGGGCCGCCTCGCTCGCGAAGGAGTCTTCAGGATGAGAACGCTGTCAGAACGGGTGTCCCAGTCGGCCTTTGACGGTTCGAGGCTCCGGGTCATTCTGCTGCTGGACCTTCAGGACGGCGCGCAGCAGCGCTTCCTCGAGGCGTACGAGCACATGCGCAATCAGGTCGCTTCCGTGCCGGGCCATATCAGTGACCAGCTGTGCCAGTCGATCGAGAACCCCTCCCAGTGGCTGATCACCAGCGAATGGGAGAGCGCTCCGCCCTTCCTGAACTGGGTGAACAGCGAGGCGCACGTGGAGATGGTCCGCCCGCTGCACAGCTGCGTCCGCGACACCCGTTCGCTGCGTTTCAGCGTGCTCCGCGAAACACCGGAAGTCCCTGCCCTCTCCGTCCGCACTGCCGAGCGCAACCTGCAGACGGCACCGCGCATCGGTGACGGAATCGTCAGGCACGCCCTCACCTTCACGGTGAAGCCGGGCAGCGAGGACAAGGTCGCGGAAATTCTGGCGGGCTACGAGTCGCCTGAACCGCGGGTGGACGAGACGACGAGGCTGGTGCGAACCACGCTGTTCATGCACGGAAACCAGGTCTTCCGCGCGATCGAGGTGCGCGGTGACCTCGTGGCCGCGCTGCGGCACGTCGCCGCGCAGCCGGCGGTCAGGGCCGTCGAGGAAGCCATCAACCCGTATCTGGAGCAGGACCGGGACCTCAACGATCCGGATTCCGCGCGGCTCTTCTTCACCCGAGCCGCGCTGCCCGCCGTTCACCACGTGGGCCTGTCGGGACCCCAGGAGGCCGAACTGACACGCCACGCGCTGCTCTACCGGGCACGCCCCGAGTGCGGCATGGCCGTGGCGCGACTGACGACTCGGCCCGCTCGATCAGGGACACCAGCGCCTCCTGGTCGAGGGCGGCGACGATCAGCAGGGCGAGGTCGGCGCCGTACGCGCGGGCCTCCC